>DUPW01000090.1 GCA_012838125.1 Papillibacter sp. | reverse complement strand
TTTTACCCATCCGGATAAGCTTTTGGCACAGGTGATCAGCCTTATCACAGCAGGAAAACCGCTCCCAATTTAGCGGAAAATGCCAAAAAACACATCCAATGCCGCAACGGCGCGTCTATGCACCTCCTCAAAGCTGACTTGTATTCTCGCCAAATATACAGTCACTTTACCGAGAAAAAGCGCCGCCGTCAAGAAGAAAATGCACGAAAGAAGGTATTTTCCTGCAAATCCTGTCAAAATCCACATCACATCCATATTCTCTGCACGCGACAGGTGGAATAATCCCGCCGGCAGAAGTTGCCACACCATGAGTATCAAAAAACCACCGCGAATATTTAAGTTCGGACGCAACTTTTTAGCGGCGTTACCGGCGCCCTCAATACAGTGCAAAAAACCGGATTTGTGCAATCATACCGGTTTAAGCAAGCGTTGAACCTGCGTTCAAAACATATTCAAAAGCTTTACCCATGATAGAGGCGGCGCAGAAAAAACAAAAACGCAGCGATTAACCTTCGTTAATCGCCGCGCTTGGTGCGAGAGATGGGACTTGAACCCATACGCCAAAGACACACGCCCCTCAAACGTGCCTGTCTACCAGTTCCAGCACTCTCGCTTATTGAACTGTCCCTGTGAGGAACGTTTGTTATTATAACGAGAGTGCATCAGTTTGTCAACACCCTTTTTTGTCCTTGGGGAATATTTTCGCCGCCAGATTTTTGCACGGCGCCGCGCCTCTTACGAACTTTCCTTCAGCTCGCTTAGAACCTGCGCCGTGGCATCGGCAAAGTAGCGGGCGGCGAGGAGGGCCTCATCGAGGGTGTTGCCGGTGCATCCGACTTCCACAATCATGGAGCCGGGGGTCGCCTGCTGGTTATAGCGAAAGCGCGAGAGTTCAATGGGTTTAGCCAGCGTCGGGTACAGTGTATTCATTTTCTCCTGCAGCGTCAGGGCAAAGCGCAGGTTTTTCTCCCAGTTGGGGTGTTTCAGGCCGGAGTCGTTGGTGCCGATAACCATCATCACCTGCGCGCAGGTCACATCCCCGATTTGGGCGATGGTTTTGTAGACGGTGCCGTCGCTGCCCTCTAAGGCGTCCCGGTGGATGTCCAGAACCACCTGAATAGTGGGATACTTCTTCAAATAGCTCTGTATCGCCTCGTAGGAGCGGTTGTACGCCCCCTGATAACTGGGATAGTCGTAGATGGCCTTGTCGTGGATGTAGGCGATGCCCTCTTCGTCGAAGACCTTGGCGACCTCCTCCCCGATACGGATGATGCTGTACCGCTTATCCTGCGTGCGGTACGGGTCACTCGGAACGTACAGATTCTCCTCGTCCGGCAAATACGCCTCGCTGCCGTGTGTATGAATGATGAGAACGGAGGGTTTCTCCTTGTGGAGCTTTAAGTTCAGGGGCTTTTTCATCAGCGCCGCGGCGTCCACGGTTTTGGACGTGCCGTTATTGATGGCGTAGGCCGTCTCAGAATAGGATGGGTTTTTAAGCACCACGTCCGGCAGGTCTTCAAAACCCGTCTGAGGCGAGGAGGTGGGCTGGGGCGGACGGACAAGAGGACCGGTATAATAGGGCTGCGTGGACTGCGGCGGCGCGTCGACGGGCGCCGGCTCCGTCACTTCCGTCGCGGTTTCCTCCTGACCTTCCTCCGTGACCATGCCGCCGAACACGTAAGCGGCGATGTTACCGCTAAAAACGCCGGAGGTACGCCCCATTTCAAAACGGAGGATTTTGCTCACGGCGTTTTCTTCTGAGAAGGATTTGTCAAGCAGCTCCTCAAAGGCCTCCTCCACGCCGATGGCCGCAAGCAGACGAAACAGCAGGCACAAGGCGAAGATGAAAGCGAGGCCCTTTATGGCAAGGGGCATTGCCGTGGGCGCCTGGCGAGCCCGCGGTTTTCTCGACTGTTGCACGTTTTCCACCTCCGTCATGCGGGCATACGCCCCGCGATAGAGTATATGCCCGCCCTGGCAGTCATTATGATTTCCGCCATGGGTGTTTGTCCAATATAAACGCCTGTCCAGCAACTTGCACCGAAAAATCCAAGAGGTTTCCCATTATAATCGTTTGTGCTACAATATCCCCTATAAGCTCACTGTACCCAACCGGCAAAACGAAAGGACGATACGCGATGAAATCAACATTTTTGACAAAAGGCACCTGCGCCAAGAGCATCGAACTTGAGCTGGAGGGCGGCATCGTCCGCTCCGTGAAGTTCTTCGGCGGCTGTGACGGAAACCTTCAGGGTGTCTCCCGCCTCGTGGAGGGCATGTCGGCGGATGAGGCGGCGCGCCGTCTCCGGGGAATCCGCTGCGGGCGAAAGGCCACCTCCTGCCCCGATCAGCTGGCGCAGGCCATCGAACAGGCGCTTAACGCTTAATCGCATGGCTGTTTGAGCGCCGCCTCACCTGCCGAATTATGCCGCACCCTGTAAAATGGGGCGGCATTGTTTTTTTGACCTTTTTTTCCGGTGGACACGGCTATAATTTGTCTATCCGGACGCGCCCGACACCAAGGACACGCATGACGCCCTTTTAGAAGGAGGCCGCACCATGCAGGTTATCTATGCCGATACGCTGTTCTTTTTGAACCTCATCATTAACTACGTTCTCCTTCTCGTCACCGCAAAAATCTGTCACAGCCCCGCCCGACGCCTCCGGCTCGCCATCGCCGCGGCCTTCGGCGCAGCCTACGCCGTGGCCGTCTTGTACCCCTCTCTGGCCTTTTTATCCTCGTGGATGGTGAAGCCGGCCGTGGGCATCGCCATGGCTCTCATCGCCTTCGGAGGACAGCGGGCCTTATTAAGGCAGATGCTCGTCTTTCTCGCCGTAACGGCCGCCTTCGGCGGCGCCGTTTTGGCCTCTTCCCTGCTCTTCGGCGGCACGGGGCGTCTGCCCTCCTCCGTGGGGCTGCGTATCCTCCTGCCTGTCTTTGTGGCGGGTTACGCCCTTCTCACTCTTCTGCTCCGACGCGCCGCCCGCAGACCCGGAGGCGGCGGCATCGTCTCCCTCACCGTCCGAAACGGCACGCGCACCCTCCAGCTGCGGGCCCTGAAAGACACCGGCAACGCCCTCGTGGACCCCATGACGGGCCGACCTGTCATCGTGGTGGGCCTTGCCGACATCGCCGCGCTCTTTGACGTCCCCGTGCGCCGCATACTAGAGCAGCTGCGGCACTCAAGCGCCGTGGAGGTGCTTGAAAAGCTCGGGTGCGAAGGACACGGCACGCGGTTTCGGCTCGTGCCCTACAGCGCCGTGGGCGTGACGGGCGGCATGCTCCTGACATACCGGCCAGACGCCGTTGAAATCGGCGGGAAGGTGCGCCGGGGCGTGCTCCTTGCCGTCTCCCCCAACAGCGTCTCCGACAGTGCAAGCTACGCCGCCCTCGTGGGCGCATAGCGTCCGGTAAAAGGCACATACATCTGCATCCCAGCCTGCGCCTGCGGCATGTGTCGCGTCCGTTAGGCGCATATCCCTCACGTTCTTTGGCGCAAGCGTCCATATCCTCTCCCCTGCGCACTCGTCCACCCCCCCCGCACCGGAATCCACCCGAGGCGGTGCATATAAATACGACTGGCGACATGATTAGGAAAGGACAGTGGCTATGAACGTACTCCAAAGGATTCGATTTTTCGTCTCGCAACGGCTGTATCGGTTTTTTGACCGTCTCGGAATCACCCTCCCCCCCGGCGTGTACTATATCGGCGGCAGCGAGACGCTCCCCCCGCCCATGTCCCGGGAGGAGGAGGCGAAGTACATCGCCCGTCTGGCCGAAAATTGCCCCGATGCGAAAAAGGCCCTCATCGAGCGCAATCTCCGGCTTGTGGTCTACATTGCGCGGCGCTTTGAGAACACAGGCATCAACATTGAAGACCTCATCTCCATCGGCACAATCGGCCTGATTAAGGCCATCAATACATACGACCCTGACAAGAACATCAAGCTGGCCACCTACGCCTCCCGCTGCATCGAAAACGAGATTCTCATGCACCTGCGCAAATCCTGCAACCGGCGCACGGAGGTGTCCTTCGACGAACCCCTCAACACCGACTGGGACGGAAACGAGCTTCTCCTTTCCGACATCCTCGGAACCGACAGTGACATGATTATGCGCCCCCTTGAGGACGATGTGGATAAACAGCTTTTGCACGAGGCCATCTCCCGCCTCTCCACACGGGAGCGGGACATTATCGTCATGCGCTTCGGGCTGGACGGCATTGAAGAGCGCACCCAGAAGGAAGTGGCGGAGCTGATGGGCATCTCCCAGTCGTACATCAGCCGGCTTGAGAAACGCATTATTTTGCGGCTGCGGCGGGAAATCGCACGACATATTTAGCCATCAAAACAGGAGAAATACATGAAAACCGCCCCAAAACGGGGCGGTTTGTGTGTTTTCACCACACCGGCTCTTAAAAAGGCGCCGTATTAAAAACCTTTCCTGCGGAAATACTGTCTCATACCGAGCGTGACTGTGTGCATGATTCGCACAAGGCTCAATATGATGGCAGGAGGACGATTCGTTTGGCAGGCAAGGTTGAAATCTGCGGCGTCAATACGGCCAAGCTCAAGGTCCTCAAGAACGAAGAGACAACCGAGCTACTTAAAAGAGCCAAGGCGGGCGATAAAAAGGCCCGTGAGGAGCTGATAAAGGGCAACCTGCGGCTCGTGCTCTCCGTTATCCAGAAGTTCTCCAACCGGGGCGAGAACGTGGACGACCTGTTTCAGGTCGGTTGTATTGGGCTGATGAAGGCCATTGATAACTTCGACACAAGCCTGAACGTGCGATTCAGTACGTATGGAGTTCCTATGATTGTGGGGGAGATCAGGCGGTATCTGCGAGATAACAGCAGTATACGGGTTTCGCGCAGTATGCGGGATACCGCCTACAAAGCGCTTCAGATGAAGGAGAAGCTCGTGAGCGACACTCAGCGCGAGCCGACGATGGACGAGCTGGCGGAAGCCCTCGGCATCAAGCGGGAGGACGTGGTGTTCGCCATGGATTCCATTTCCGACCCCGTGTCCCTGTTTGAGCCGCTTTATACAGACGGCGGCGAGAGCATCTGCGTCATGGACCAAGTCAGCGACACGAAGAACACGGACGAAAACTGGCTTGAGCAAATTGCGCTCAGCGACGCCATAAACCGCCTCAGCGACAGGGAAAAGCACATCCTCGCCCTGCGGTTCTTCCACGGAAAAACCCAGATGGAGGTTGCCGCCGAGGTGGGTATCAGTCAGGCGCAGGTTTCACGACTGGAGAAGAATGCGATAAACCAGATTAAGAAGAATTTGTAGGGAAAAAAAGTTTAGATTCAAGAACACGCTGGGATTTCAGCGTGTTCTTCATTTGCGCTCAGGGTAGAGTCTTCCCGTTTCGGGTAAATACCAATCACGATATAAAGGAGGCTTTTCATGCCCGTTTTGAGATTTAAGTCCGGCATGCCGCCGCTGGAGGTGGTAGAGAGCATCCGTCAGCTGGCATTTGACCCGCGCGCTTCGGCTCCACGGACAATTACATCGACTGGATGGTGGGCAACCTCGCCCGCTTACACGAGACTTACGTCACCGTCACCGGAAATACGACGGAAGAGGGGGCTGCCTCCCTCGTCAGCGAGCTTGAGCGGTGCGGGCTGATTGTGTTTGAATGAAAGTTGCGGGTGCATAACAGATGAAAAGCACGCTGAGGTTTCAGCGTGCTTTGTTCTTCCCTTTTTTGTTTCGTATTAAGCCCATTCAGAGCAAAATAATCAGCCAGTCTCCCCCACCCGATACGACTTTACCTCCCGCTCCTTCACCACATCGCCCTCCGTCACCTGCCCGAACAGAAGCGGCGAGTTTACGTCGTGCAGGGCGGCATTTTGGGACACCTTCTTCTGGCTGTGGTTCGCGTAACAGTACAGGCAGCCGCTTTGGCAGGTGTCGTACGCGCCGATATCGATGCTTTGGGCGCAAAGGCATGCGGGGCGCTGGTTTTTGTCCTTTTCTATATTGAGCCGATACCCACCGATGCGCTCAAGGCGCGCCTTGTCGATGCAACTGGCGCGCCCAATTCCAAGGCGAGTGACGTCAAAATCCTCGGCGCAGGTGTCAATGTAAATCCCCGCTGCCTTTGCAATTTCCGAAAACTGCCCCAAAAGGTCCTCCTTCTGCGCCGGTGTCGGTTCGATGACCCCAAGCTGTGCGGCGTTTTTCTTTATGCTGCGGTACATGTCCAGAAAACTCACCGTGCATTTCTCCGTAAAGCCGGCGAGGCGGCCGGCAAGGCACTTAAAACGCTCCACGTGATACTCCACCGTATAGACGCCGCTAAGCAGTATCGGGTCATACCGCCACACCATGCGCTCTTTCCCAACGGTCTTCGCAAGCTTTATGAACGTGGGGACGACCACCTCGTCTTTCGGCGGGACGTGCGGCTCCACGTCCTCGCCGTACGGCGTGAGGGTAAACTGAAAGTAGTAGACATAATCCCGCAGGCTGTCTAGCCGCCCCATCATGGGCTGGGGATTTTTCGTCCAGAACACGATTCCGTCCACCACGTCGGGCGTGAGGGGCACTCTGCTGATGTGGCGAAAGCGCATGGGGTTGCGAACGGTGACAAACCCGTCCTGAAGGCGGCTAAAAAACCAGTCGGCGTAGTATGCCGGAATGTCCGTCCTGCGGCTTGCACTGATTAACATCGGCTCACACCCCTTCAATAAACAGATGCGCCGCCATATTCGGCAGCGCGCTTTGGGACGCACTTGCGCCCCCTGTTTGACGAAATTGCGCTTCCAGAACGCATCATCAGCTTCTGAAGGCACAACAGTTTTACTTTGTATCCGTTCAATCTTTATCCGAAGTCTTTCCCAGAACTTGCGGATTGCCGCGCTTACCGGAGCAATAACGCGCCGATGTTCGGCGTACTCAGGTGGCGCAATGCGCTTATCATTCCCCCAGATAGTCAAAGGCGAGGCGCTCGGTGCCGTCGTGGGTGCTTTTTTCAAGACCGAACCTCACTTCCGAGGGAAGAGTATTTTGCCCATTATAAACCTGTGTGTAAAAAATGGCAACTGCAATTTGAACGTTCCTTCAACCTTCTGCATTCTCCTTTAACATCTCGTAA
>DUPW01000089.1 GCA_012838125.1 Papillibacter sp. | reverse complement strand
TCGGCCAGTTGAAACGCCATGCCATCACCTAACAAATAGTAGTTGTTATAACAACTATATTGTACATCGCCCCGCCGCCCGCGTCAAGACGGCATAAGCCGGCAATCTTCCCTGAGCCGGCATTCATTCCACAATTTTCCGTTGTTCCATGTGCCTTCGGTAAATAGGTATATATTGACGCTTTTGTTTTTGTCACGTATAATCAATATTTATAAAGTAAACATGCTTTTCGTTTGGTTTTTTGCTGTGACCGGCCGAAAAACCGGATTTTCTTTTGCATATAAGGGGTGAGAATCATGAGTGACGCTTTCGAGCAGATTAAACAGGCCGAACAGGAGGCTGAGGGCATTGTGTCCGCCGCCCGGAATCAGGCTGCGGCGATAAAGAAAGAGTCTGCCGAAGCCATCAGCGCGATAGAAAGCGCCTACCACGCCGACGTAAAAGCGTATCAAACCACGCTTTTGGAAAGCGAAAACGCCGTCATCGCAGAAAAACTCGGTGAGCTTGATGCGGCGTGGAACAAAGAAAAAGCCGAGATGGACAGCCTCTTTGCTGCCGGCAAGGAGGAGCTTGTCAGCTATCTCGTCGGAAAGGTGATGCAGACACATGGCAATAGCGGCTCTTAACAAAGTCACCATCGTCGTCCCGGTGGCCGAGCGGGAGCGCGTTCTGCGCCTGCTGCAGGCCTTCCAAAACCTTGAAATCATCCCCCATGTCGATGATGACGTAACGGCCGCCGAATTCGCCCCGGACAATGAAGAGCGCGAGCTCTTAAACGATGCACTGTCGGAAATTCTTCGGGCCCAGTCGCTCCTGTCCACATGGTTTTCCGAGAGCATGGTTGAGAAGTTCAGAATCGGCCGCCCGGAGATGACACTGTCGGATTTGGAGGAGACTGTCCAGCAGAGCCGGTGGCAGGACGTCTGCCGCAAGGCCCTTTCGCTCGAGAAGGAACTGGACACCGTGCGCTCCCGCCGAAGCGAACTGCGCCGCCTCATCGAGTCATGGTCTCCGTGGCGCGTCCTCTCCTTCTCGCCGCAGAAAGAGTCGAAAGCGTTCCGCTACACCCGCGCCATAGCGGGCAGCTTCCCAATCCGGCTGTATTCGGCGTTTCCGAAGGCCTTTGCGGAGGAAACGGGCGGTTTAGGCGTGATTCAGGAGCTCTTTAAAACGAGTGACCGCGTCGGCGTTGTCTTATTCTTCCCTGTGGGGATGGCGGAAACGGCGGAGGATATCGCCCGGCGGTACGACTTCTCCGAGCTGGACTTCCCGTACAGGGACGTTCCGCAGGCGGCATTGGCGGAATGGGAAAAGGAGGAGGAGGCCCTCACAGAGAAGGAAAAGGAACTGCTTTCCGATCTGGAGGCCCTGGGCGAAAAAAAGCCCGCCCTCGACCTTGCGGAAGAGTTTTACCGCACCCTCCTTTTGCGCAGTGACGCGCGGCGGCAGGCGTACCAGTCGAAAGCCACCTTCTTTCTGGAAGGCTGGATTGAGGCCGACCACACGGAGAACCTTCGCACCTTGCTGAAGAAGGAAATCTCCTCGCCATACTACGTTAGCTTCTCGGACGTGGAGGAAAAGGACATCCCCAAGGCACCCACGAAACTGAAGAACAACAGGCTCTTTAGCGCCTTCGAGACCCTCACGGAGATGTACAGCATCCCCACGTACGACGATATCGACCCCACTCCCGTCACCAGCGCCTTTTACCTCGTGTTTTTCGGCATGATGGTGGCGGACATGGGCTACGGCGCCGTGCTGCTGCTGGCGACGTTCCTGGCCAAGCGCCTTTTAAAGCTGGAGCGGGGCCTGGCAAAGAGTATCGACTTTTTCTTCTATCTGTCGTTCCCGATTATCGGATGGGGCCTGATATACGGCTCATTGTTCGGCATCGAGCTGCCCTTTGCGCTGCTGTCCACCTCGAATGACATTATCACCATCCTTCTCCTCTCCGTCGCATTCGGCTGGCTGCAAATCGTAACGGGCCAGATTATGAGCGTGTACACAAGCCTGCGAAAGAAAGACGTTCTGGGGGCCTTGTCCGGCGGCGCCGTTTGGGCACTGCTCCTTGTGGGCCTTGTCGTCCTCGTTGTCTCCAAACTTGTCTGGAAAAGCCCGGCGCTGTTCTTCCTCGCCGTCGCGCTGTGTGCCGTGGCCGTGCTTGGAATCGTGTTCCTGCCCGTTATTGAGAGCAAAAACGCGCGGGTCAAAGGCTTTTTGAAGGGCCTCTATGCCCTCTACGGCGTCACAAGCTATATCGGTGACCTCGTCAGCTACTCGCGCCTTATGGCCCTCGGCATCGCCGGCGCCAGCATCTCTGTGGCCTTTAACACGATTATCAGCTCGCTCCCCTTTGTGGCCCGGATAACCCTTGGCGCGCTGCTGGCCATCGCGCTGCACGCCCTGAATCTTTTCCTTTCCATGCTGAGCGCATACGTCCACGGCATTCGCCTGCAGTATGTTGAGTTTTTCAGCAAGTTTTACAACGGAGGAGGGAGGAAATTCTCCCCGTTTAAAACGGCGGAAAAACATATCTATCTCATAGAAGAACACGCACAGTCCCAGAATTCTCACTCACGCTAGAGCAAATAGAACGGAGGATTTTTTATGACTTTATTTGAAATGATTAGTGAGCACATTGGTACGATTCTGGCGATCATCGGCATGGCCCTGGCCACCGTCCTGCCGGGAATCGGCTCAGCCAAGGGCGTCGGTGCGACGGGTGAAGCCGCCGCTGCGCTCACGACGGAACAGCCGGAGAAGTTCGGTAAAGCCCTCATTTTCCAGCTCCTGCCGGGTACGCAGGGCCTTTACGGCTTTATTATCGCCTTCTTCATCTTCCTGAACATGGGCAGCGCCACCACCACCTCTGAAGGTCTGCGTCTTCTCGGCGCCGCTCTGCCCATCGCCTTTGTCGGCTATTCCTCAGCCATTCTGCAGTCCCGCGTGG
Organism: Papillibacter sp.; assembly: GCA_012838125.1. Classification (GTDB taxonomy): domain Bacteria; phylum Bacillota; class Clostridia; order Oscillospirales; family Oscillospiraceae; genus Sporobacter. The sequence continues at coordinate 25,281 of DUPW01000089.1, read as the reverse complement.
CATCGGCCGGTATCCAGATTCTCGCGAAGAAGCCCGAAGCGGCTACGAAGGGTATCCTCTTCGCCGCCATGGTTGAGACGTACGCCATTCTCGGCTTTGTTATCTCCATCCTGTTCATCCTGATGGGTTAAGGTGCAGGCCATGGAGACGACTCTCGAAAACCTGACAGAGTATATCCTCACTCAGGCCCGGTCGGAGGCCGAGTCCATGGTGGCCCACGCCAAGGAGGAGGCCGGAAAGGCCGTTGAAAGCGCGAAAGAGCAAGCCGGCGAGCGCCTTGCCCGCGAAAAGGAGCACCTGAAAACCCTCAGCGGGCAGCGTATTGAAGACGCCGTCCGCCAAAAAACGTCGGCGCTGCGCCGGACGCGGACGCAGTACGCCGGCTCCCTTGTTGAAAAGCTCTTCGACGCGGCGGAGGAGGCGCTGAACGGTATGTCCGGCGCCGACTTCCTGCTCTTTTACAAAAACGCCCTTACCTCCCTTCCCCTGAAGGGCACCTACACGGTAAAGCTCGGCAGCAAGAGCGCCGAGCGCATGACGGCGGAGGAGCTTGGGGCGCTGAATTTCACGGCGGCAGACTACACCGTCACCGTGTGTGACGAGACGATACCAAGCGAAGGCGGCTTTGTTCTGGACCAGCCGCCCATGGAACTGAGCTTTCTCTTTTCCGATTTGCTGAAGGAACTGAAAAGTCAGGAGAGTCCCGGACTCATCAAACGCTTTTTGAACTAAGGAGGGTATCATGGCACACGAAGTCTACCCGCGCATGAACACCCTCGTGAAGCTGCGGGAAAACTCTTTTCTGACGGCGTCGGAACGAAACGAGCTTCTGCGCGCCGTATCGCCAGACGGGCTCTATAAGAGCCTTACAGCGTCCGGTTTTTTCAGCTTCGCCCAGCCTAAAAGCGCCGAGGATCTCCCCACCGCGCTCGACGAGGAGAGAAAAGGCTGGCTCGATTGGGCGCGGGAGATTTCGCCCAGCGCATACCTGACGGAGATTTTCCAGCTGTCCGATATTGCGCACAACGTCCGCGTTTATATTAAGGAGCGCACCGTGGAGCGCGACTTTTCCGCGCTGTACGAGCCGTCTAAATACTCTAAAAGCGCCATCGCGGCCCTTTTGGAGGAGGGCGCCGAAAAACGACGCCCCATAGAGCGCGCCATCGCATCTGTGGTGGAGGACGCGCTGGCCGATTATGCCATCCACCAGTCCTTCCTGCGGATTGACCTTTTGGTGAAGTTTTTCTACCATAAGGAACTGCTCCGTCTCGCCCGCGCATTGGACGATGCAAAGATAATCGAGATTATCACGGCGGTTGTTGACCTTGACATCCTCTCCGTCATCGCCCAGCAGCCTGACGCCGGTGACGTCACCCCTTCCCTTCTTGAAAAGGCGGAGGGCGGCCTTTTAGGGCCAAAGCTCGACGCATTGATGTTTGCCTCGCCGGCGGAGCAGAACGCGGTTTTAAGCGGCACACCCTACTCCGAGCTGTGGGGGACGGTGTCCCGCCAGGGCAGCCGGGCGCTTTTCGACGCGCTGGCGGACAATTTCGTGCTGGAAAAATGCCGCATCGGCCGGCTCACGCCATTCGGCCTGCTGCCGCTTTTCGCCCTCGTGATGGCGAAATTCCTTGAGATAAAGAACGTGCGTCTGATTTTAGAGTCAAAGCGGATGGGCGCGGAGCAAAGCGAAATTGCAAAGAGGGTGCGTGACGAATATGCGCTATAAAATTGCAGCAATGGGGCGACCCGACGAGGTTTTCCCCTTCCTTCAAATCGGGATAGACACGTTTGCCCCCGAAGGCGGCAACGCCCTGTCCCGTCAGGTGGCGGGGCTTGTGAAGGAGGGGTACGCCCTGTTTTTCGTCAGTCAGGACTGTCTTGCAAAAAACCCCGCCCTCCTGTCTTCTTATGACCATCACCCCTCCGTTACGATTGTTCCGATTCCCGGTCTGGTTTCGGAGCAGAGCTTAGGGCTTGAGCGCATCCAAAGCATGGTGGAAAAGGCGCTCGGGCAAAACATACTTTGATTAGGCGGTGATCGGATGAAATCCGGTGTAATAGTAAAAGTTTCCGGCCCGCTTGTCGTGGCAAGCGGGATGGAAGATGCCAAGATTCAGGACGTCTGTCTTGTGGGGCACAACAAGCTCATCGGCGAGATTATCGAAATGCGCGGCGATATGGCGTCGGTGCAGGTGTACGAGGAGACCAGCGGCATCGGCCCCGGCGAGCCTCTCGTCACCACAGGTCAGGCCCTGTCCGTGGAGCTGGGCCCCGGCCTTATCTCCCAGATGTTTGACGGTATCCAGCGCCCGCTGGACCGTTTTATGCAGGCGGCTGAAAGCTCTTTCATGAAAAAAGGTGTTTCCGTCACCTCCCTCGACAGGACGAAAAAGTGGGCCTTTAAGCCGGCGGTGGCCGTCGGCGCCGCCGTCTCCCAGGGCGATATCATCGGCACCGTGCAGGAGACGTCGGCCATTGTCCACAAAATCATGGTGCCCCAGGGCATCAGCGGCACCATTTCGCGCATCGAGGAGGGTGAGTTTACCATTGAGGAGACCGTCGCCGTCGTGGAGACGGACAGCGGCCCTCAAAACCTTACGATGCTTCAAAAGTGGCCCGTTCGCTATCCCCGCCCCGTTGCGGAAAAACTCGTCCCCGTGGAGCCCATGACCACCGGCCAGCGCGTAATTGACACGCTGTTTCCCGTCTTAAAGGGCGGAACGGCCGCCATCCCCGGCCCCTTCGGCGCGGGTAAAACAGTCATGCAGCACCAGATTGCCAAGTGGAGCGACGTGGACGTGGTGGTCTACGTAGGCTGCGGCGAGCGGGGCAACGAAATGACGGACGTTGTCATGGAGTTTCCCGAACTGGTTGACCCCCGCACAGGCGCCTCCATCATGGAGCGCACGATTCTCATCGCCAACACGTCCAATATGCCCGTGGCGGCCCGTGAAGCCTCCATTTACACAGGCATCACCATTGCGGAGTACTTCCGCGACATGGGATACAACGTGGCCATCATGGCCGACTCCACATCCCGCTGGGCGGAGGCTCTGCGCGAGATGTCCGGCCGCCTTCAGGAGATGCCGGGTGACGAAGGCTACCCCGCCTATCTGGGCAGCCGCATCTCCAGCTATTATGAGCGCGCCGGCCGGGTTACAGCTCTCGGCAGCGACGGGCGCGTAGGCAGCATCACGGCCATCAGCGCCGTCTCCCCGCCGGGCGGTGATATTTCCGAGCCTGTCACCCAGAACACCCTGCGGGTCGTCAAAGTCTTCTGGGCGCTGGACGCCAACCTCTCCCGCAGAAGGCACTTCCCCGCCATCAACTGGCTCACCTCCTACTCCCTGTACTCAGACCAGGTGCGCAAGATGATTGACCGCACCCTCTCCGCTGACTGGGGCGGCCTCGTCCAGTGGATGGTGGACGTGTTGCAGGACGAAGCCCGCCTTGAAGAAGTGGTGCGCCTGATCGGTACAGACTCCCTGTCGGTGAGAGACCGCCTCACCCTTGAGGTGGCCAAATCCCTCCGGGAAGACTATCTGCAGCAAAACTCCTTTGACAGCACCGACTCCTTCACCACCCTGAATAAACAGCACAGGATGGTCTCGCTCATCCGCCACTTCGCGGACGGCGCATACCGGGCCTGTGAGGCGGGACTTCCCTTTGCGGAAATCTACCGCGCCACCACGGATATCCGCGAAAAACTGGCGCGTATGAAATACACTCCGGAGGAAAACGCCGGCGCCTTTGACGCAATCGGTCAGGATATTTCCGCCGCCTTTGCCCGGCTTCTGGATGAGGGGGGGCAAGAGGAATGATTAAGTCCTATAAGAGTATTCAGAATATCGTCGGGCCCTTGATGCTGGTGGATCAGGTGGAGGGCGTCAAGTACGATGAAGTCGTTGAAGTCCACCTGCAAAGCGGCGAGGTGCGCCGCGGACAGGTTCTGGAAGTAAGCGGCCCCAAAGCCCTCGTTCAGATTTTCGAAGGAACAGGCGGCATCAACCTGCGGGACTCGAAGGTGCGCTTCATCGGAAAGCCCTTTATGTTCGACGTCTCGGAAGAGATGATTGGCCGCGTGTTCGACGGCCTCGGCCGCCCGAAGGACGGGCTCTCCCCCATCATTCCGGAAAAATCTCTGGACATCAACGGCGAGCCCATTAACCCCGTCGCTCGGGACTACCCCAACGAATTTATCCAGACGGGTATCTCCGCCATCGATCACCTCAACACCCTCGTCCGCGGCCAGAAACTGCCGATTTTCTCCGTTTCCGGCCTTCCCCATCAGGAACTGGCGGCGCAGATTGCCCGTCAGGCCCGCGTGCTGGGGGCCGACGAGCGTTTCGCCGTGGTCTTCGCCGCCATCGGCATCACCTTTGAGGAGGCCAACGGCTTTATCGAGGACTTCCGCCAGGCCGGAACCCTTGACCACACGGTCATGTTCCTCAATCTCGCCAGCGACCCGGCCATGGAGCGTATCGCCACGCCGAAGATGGCCCTCACCGCCGCCGAGTATCTGGCCTTCGAGAAGGATATGCACGTACTGGTCATCATGAGCGACATGACCAACTACTGTGAGGCCCTGCGTGAAATCTCCGCCGCCCGCCGGGAAGTTCCCGGCCGCCGCGGCTATCCGGGCTATCTGTATACGAACCTGTCCACCATATACGAGCGGGCCGGCCGTATTAAAGGCAAAAACGGCTCTGTGACCCAGATTCCCATCCTCACCATGCCGGAAGGGGATATCACCCACCCCATCCCGGATCTCACCGGCTATATCACGGAAGGCCAGATTATCCTCTCCCGCGCCCTGTACGACAAAGGCGTCACCCCGCCCATCGACGTGCTGCCCTCCCTGTCCCGCCTGAAGGACAAGGGAACGGGCGAGGGCAAGACGCGAGAGGACCACGCCCCCACCATGAACCAGCTCTTTAGCGCCTACGCACAGGGTAAAAACGCGAAGGAACTGGCGGTTGTTCTTGGTGAATCGGCTCTTTCGGAGCTGGACCAGCAGTACGCCCAGTTTGCCGACCGCTTCGAGCAGGAGTATTTGAGTCAGGGATTCCACACAAACCGGAGTATCTTTGACACGCTGGAAATCGGCTGGCGGCTTCTGGCCGACCTGCCCCGCGAGGAACTCAAACGTATCCCGACCGAGTATATCGAGAAATACCTGCCGGAGGTGTAAGCCGTGGCCATTCTTTCCGTCAGTCCGACACGTATGGAGCTGTCGCGGCTGAAAAAACAACTCCAGCTGTCTGAGCGGGGCCACAAACTGCTCAAAGACAAGCAGGATGAGCTCATGCGCCAGTTTCTCGACATTATCCGGGACACAAAGGCCCTGCGGGACGAACTGGAACAGAAATTCCGTGCGTTGCGCCATGCCGCACTACTAGCGAAAGCGCCTTTCTCGGAAAAGGCGGTGCTGGAGAGCAGTCTCTCAAACGCCCCGCAGATTGACTTTTCCATGAAGACGAAAAACCAGATGGGTGTGTACGTGCCCGTCATGACCTTTTCCGAAGGCAAACCCGGCTCTGCCCTCGCCCTCTCCCCGGCGCTTCAGGCGTCGAAGGAGCAGATGGCGGAGCTTCTGCCGGACCTTCTGCGGCTTGCGCAATGGGAAAAGAAATGCGCGATTCTGGCGGCGGAAATTGAGAAGACGCGCCGGCGCGTCAACGCTCTGGAGTACATGACGATTCCCCAGCTGAAGGAGACTATCCGTTTCATCGTCATGCGCTTAGAGGACGCCGAGCGGGACCGCATCACCCGCATCATCAAGATGCAGGACTTTGAAATCGCTCCAGAACAATAACAAAACCGCCGTGCGGCATACCGCACGGCGGTTTTTGCGTCCTGAGATTTCTCAGGGGTTATTTTACGTTAATGCATGGTGTTTTTATCTGGTAGTCCGGCTTAGGCTGACAGAAGATACGCGCTCCTTTGCTGGTTGGCAAAAGCCTCGCGTTTCTCTTTCCGGCTGACTGAAAGTGCGAATTCCTAATAACGGATGCCTAATCTTGTTTTCCAGAAATACGCACTCCAGTTTTGTATCAGAAGTGCGTGCTTCTTACTTATACGCCGAGAGATAACGGGCGCAGAAGGGCACGAACTTGCCGTCCACAAACACATGGAGGCTGCAGCGGCGCAGGCGCTCTAAATCGAGATTGCCTGCGTCCTGAAAGGCCATGGCGGTGATGGTGAAGCTGTGGGTCTTAATGCGGCGCAGGAACCCGTCGAGGGTCTCAATATCGCCGCTTTTTTCTTCAACCCCCGCCTCGTCCTTCGGGCGCTCCCATTTCCGCGCCACGAAAGCGCGGTTTTGAGCCGCCGTCGTCGTTGTCGGCGTGCCGCAGCAGGACTGTTTGCTCGTGCGCAGGGCTTTGAGGGTCCCGCCGGACAGCACGATGTAGTCCCCGTGGAAACCGCAGAGGGGATGGTCGCACCGGGAGGGGGAGATGGAACCTTCGGGGACGATACCCCCCGCCTGCTCCTCAATGGCGTCGAGAAGCTCACCCAGCGTAAAACGGGCACTGTCCTCCGGCAGCTTCGGAATGCGCCCGAAATAACTCACCGGCTGGAAATGAACCCCCCGCACCGCCGGCGACCGGGACACGGCAAAGCGGATAATCTCTCCAATCTCGTGGGTGTTCACCCCGGGCACAAGGGTGGGGACGAGGGTCACGCCCAGATTGTATTTTCCGCAGTTTTCAATGGCGCGTTTCTTCACATCTATAAGAGGGCGGCCCCGCAGCGTCTCGTAAATTCTATCGTCCAGCCCGTCAAACTGCATGAAGACGAAGGAGAGCCCCGCGTCGGCCAGTTTTTTCACATACCCTTCATCCTCACCGAGGCGGATGCCGTTCGTGTTGAGCTGGACGTATCGGCATCCCGCCTCCTTCGCCGCGGCGATAATCTCCGGCAGGTCCTCCCGCACGGTAGGCTCCCCGCCGCTTATCTGCACAAGGGTCTGCCCCGGAACGGTCAGGGCTTTAAGGTCTGAACACACCTTCCCAAAGGGCACGTCCTCCCCGCCCCCTGCGCCAGCAAAGCAGAACTTGCAGCGCAGGTTGCACCGGCTCGTCACCTCCAGTAGCACGCAGCAGGTTCCCTGCCGATGCTCCGGACACAGGCCGCAGGCGGTGGGGCAGTTTTCGTTTTCCCCCTCTTTGATTGGCTCAGTATCGCCCCGCCACGCCACCATGTCCTGCTTTCCGCGCCAGATTAGCGCGGAGAACTTTCCATGCTCGGGGCACGATTTTTCCATGTACACGGCGCCGCCGCGCAAAACGTGCCGCGCCGGAATCCGCATCAGACACACCGGGCAGACGCTGAATGTCTCCCGCAGTACCTTCTTCACCTTGACTTTCACTTTAGCCGGCTGCGTCTTCATGGCGCCGCCCCCTTTCGCAGTTTTTTGTCTAAGCCCATCTTAACGCACTTATCAGCATTTATCAAACACAGTGGGCCCATTTACGAGACGGTGCCGATGTCAAACTCCCTATATGTCTCCCCCTCGAGGGTTTTCCACTGAAACAGGCCGCCCTCCATCGTCATGTACCCGTGGGGCGAGCCCTCTTTTGGAATGGAGACAGACCCGGGATTCATATAGATAAACTGCGGCAGCACCTCAAGGGCCGGAACGTGGGTGTGGCCGCACAGTAGAATATCTCCCCGGCACAGGGGCGGCGGGTTGTCCTTATGGTGGATATGGCCGTGGGTGAAGTACAGCGTCCGATCCCCGAGTAAAAGCAGGCCCATCTCCGCCATAACGGGAAAGTCCAGCACCATCTGGTCCACTTCCGCCTCGCAGTTTCCCCGCACGCAGACAAGCCGCTCCCGCACCTCATTCAGCATCCCGATGACAAACTTTGGGGCATACCCGTCGGGCAGGTCGTTGCGGGGCCCGTGGTAGAGGATATCCCCCAAAAGAAGAATACGCAGGGCTCCTTCCCGTCGAGCCGCCTCAAGGAGCTTTTCGCAGTAGAGTGCGGAGCCGTGTATATCGGAGGCGATGAGGATTTTCCCGCCCCAGCTTGCCTGTTGCATGAAATCCGTCCTTTCTAGATGGTTCTGTTTAGCCCATAGGCCCGATGTGTCTCCGGTTTTGACAATTTCGGGGACGAGGCCTTTCTTCAATTATAATCCAACGGGCTTTGTATGTTAAGGGTTTGCCGCGTGTCTTGGCTCAGTTTCCGCTCAGCGGCGCCATTTTTCGCCGGAAATCGACTGTTTTCATGCCTGTTTCCATAAATATCCTGAACTGCGCTTCAGGCGCGCCGGTGTCGCCTTTATATTTTTTGAACGGACACGCACCGCTTCTGAACAATCGTTCGAAAATGCTCTGAGTTGTATGTGCTCTCCGCTGCCGATGGCACGGACCGGAGAGGGCGGCCATAGTATGGTTTAGGAGAATCCCTTGGGAGGAGTGATTGCGATGGGCCCATTCGATGCTCCGCTAAAAAGCCCCAACGCAGTGCGCAGCGCCGCCTTTTACGCCCGCATGCTGGGATGGTCATTTTCCGCCGTCGATAACGGCGCAATGGCGACCCTGTCAGACCCTGCGGGCAATCTGTACCTGACGTTTCAGACCGACCGGACATATACGCCCCCTCCGCCGGATTGCATAAGCCATGCCCTCAGCCCCCTCTGCTTTGAGGTGGAGAACCTCTGCCGGGCCGGTTACTTCGCCTTGCTCTGCGGCGGCGAAATCGTCTCCGGCGACTTAAAAGAGGACACCGCCGTCCTGCGGGACATTGACGGACGTCTATTTCGCCTCAATCGACATATAATGTAGTGTACCACGCCCGACCTGTCCGCGTGGACCGATGCGTCCCACACGGAAACCGGCTGCGACGGGCGGGTTGGGCGTGTCACGTGCGCCCTGTGCCGCATACAATGGAATGCCAACGGGTTTTGTTCAGGTAGGAACAACCTCCTTAACTTTACTTCATGATTATTCTCCTTTCGTGATACTCATTGGTCATTGGTAATTTTCCTTCCTTTAATAAAAATTGCCCGCCGTAAAACGGCGGGCAATTCTCTGTTTCGGTTATTCCGATAAGGTGGCGTCGAAAATCTGCTTCTGGCGCAGGAGCATATCGTAACGGGCTTTGGCGTTCTTCTCCGCTTCCTTAAAGAGCACTTCGGCGCGCTCGGGGAAGGCCAGTTGCAGGGAGCTGTAGCGCACTTCGCCCATAATGAAGTCCTGGAAGCTCTCCGTGGGCTCCTTGCTGTCGATAATCAGCGGGTTTTTGCCCTCGGCGGCAAGGCGCGGGTCAAAGCGCAGCATATTCCAGTAACCGGAGTCAACGGCCTTCTTCATCTCGGCAATGGACTTGCCCATGCCGGCACGGATGCCGTGGTTAATGCAGGGCGCGTAGGCGATGATGAGGGAGGGTCCGTCGTAGCTCTCGGCTTCCATGATGGCCTTCAGGGTCTGCTGGTAGTTGGCACCCATGGAGACCTGGGCCACGTAGACGTAGCCGTAGGTCATGGCAATCTGGGCCAGATCCTTCTTCTTCACGGATTTGCCCGCCGCGGCAAACTGGGCCACGGCGCCCGTGGGCGTGGCCTTCGAGGCCTGGCCGCCCGTGTTGGAGTAGACTTCCGTGTCGAACACAAAGACGTTGACGTTCTTGCCGGAGGCGAGGACATGGTCTAAGCCGCCGTAGCCGATGTCGTAGGCCCAGCCGTCGCCACCGAAAATCCAGACGGAGGGCTTTATGAAGTGGTCGCGCATGGCGTACAGCTCACGGATGGCCGCCATGGCGTTATCGCTGTTCTTTTCAATGGCCGCTTTCAGCACAACCTCGAGGGCCGTGCCCGTCTTCTTGGAGGCCTCACCGTCCGAGAAGGTGCCAAGCCACGCCTCCACGGCGGCTTTCACTGACGCATCGCCTGTCGTAGCGGCGACCTTTTCCGCCAGAAGGCGGGCGCGGTCCCTCAGCTGCTCAGAGGCTGTGGCCATACCAAGGCCGAACTCGGCGTTGTCTTCAAACAGGGAGTTGACCCAAGCGGGGCCCTTTCCGTCGCGGCCCACGGTGTAGGGCGTGGTGGGTGCGCTGCCGCCCCAGATTGAGGAGCAGCCCGTGGCGTTGGCGATGAACATTCTGTCGCCATAGAGCTGGGTCACGAGGCGCGCGTAAGGCGTTTCGCCGCAGCCGGCGCAAGCGCCGGGGAATTCCATGCGCGGCTCGAGGAACTGGGAGCCCTTCACGGTGCTGGGCGCAAAGCCGGTGTCTGTTTTATAGGAGACGTGCTTCTCAGCGTAGTCGAAGTACTTCTGCTGCTCGACTTCCTCCTCGATGGGCTTCATCACGAGGGCCTTTTTCTTCGCCGGGCAGACGTTGGCGCAGGAGGAGCAGCCGGTGCAGTCGGCCACGGAGGGCAGGATGGCAAACTGACGGGTTTCGTTGCCCTTGCCCGTCATGGGCAGCATCTTCATGCCCTCAGGGGCATTTTTGACTTCCTCCTCATCCAGCGCGAAGGGGCGGATGACGGAGTGGGGGCAGACGTAGGCGCACTGGTTGCACTGGATGCAGTTTTCCGGAATCCAGCAGGGCACGAAGGCGGCAATCTTGCGCTTTTCGTACTTGGCCGTGCCGGCGGGGACGACGGCGCCGTATTCCGTATCCACGAAGGCGGAAACGGGGAGCTTGTCGCCGCGCATGAGGTTCATCTCCTCCATGACGTAAGAGACGTAGTCCTTGATTTCGGGACGGTCCACGTCCACTTCAGCCTTCGGCGCGTCGGCCTCCGGATTCTTCCAGGATTCGGGCACCTCAATCTTCACGAGGTTCTCAAGGCCGGCGTCGATGGCGCGGTTGTTCATTTCAACCACGTCCTCACCCTTGTGGCCGTAGGTGGCACGGACGGCGTCCTTCATGTATTTTACGGCGTCGTCAATGGGCAGGATACCGGAGAGTTTGAAGAAAGCGGCCTGAAGGACGGCGTTCGTCTTGTTGCCAAGGCCGATGTCCGCAGCGATTTTCACCGCGTCGATGGTGTAAAGCTGGACGTTGTTCTCGGCGATATACTTCTTCGCCGCAGCCGGGAGACGCTCTGTGAGCTCCTTTACGTCCCAGTTGCAGTTGGCGAGGAACACGCCGCCGGGCTTAACGTCCTGCGCCATGTCGAAATTCTCAAGATAAGAGGTATTGTGGCAGGCCACGAAGTTAGCCTTCGAGACGTAATATGTGGACTTAATGGGGCTTTTGCCAAAGCGCAGGTGGCTGATGGTGACGCCGCCGGATTTGCGGGAGTCATACTGGAAGTAGGCCTGCACCTTGAGGTCCGTATGGTCGCCGATAATCTTGATGGAGTTCTTGTTGGCGCCCACGGTGCCGTCGGAGCCGAGGCCCCAGAACTTGCAGGAGATGATGTCGGCCGGCGTGGTGTCCGGGTCTTCCGTCATGGGCAGGGACAGATGCGTCACATCGTCTTCGATGCCCACGGTGAAGTTGTTCTTCGGGTTATCGGAGGCGAGATTGTCAAACACAGCCACGATGCAGCGGGGCGGCGTGTCCTTGCTGGACAGGCCGTACCGGCCTCCGACGATTTGGATGTTCCGTCCGGAAAGGGCCGACACGATATCGAGATACAGCGGCTCGCCCATGCCGCCGGGCTCCTTCGTCCTGTCCAGAACGGCGATTTTCTCCACCGTATCGGGCAGAACCTTGAGCAGGTGTTTGACGCTGAAGGGGCGGTACAGGCGGACTTTGATAAGTCCCGTCTTTCTGCCCTTGGCGTTGAGGTAATCCACCACTTCCTCCGCCGCCTCGCAGACGGAGCCCATGGCCACGATGACGTGCTTGGCGTCAGGGGCGCCGTAGTAGTTGAAGGGCTTGTAGTCCGTGCCGATTTTGGCGTTGACGGCGTCCATATAGCCCTCGACGATATCCGGCAGCCTGTCGTAGACCACGTTCATGGCTTCTCTGGCCTGGAAGAAGATGTCGCCGTTTTGCGCCGAACCGCGCAGGACGGGATGGTTGGGGTTATGGGCACGGCGGCGGAAATTCTCCAGCGCCTGATGGTCAATCAGCTCGGACAGCGCCTCGTAATCCCAAACCTCAATTTTCTGCATTTCGTGGGACGTGCGGAAACCGTCGAAGAAGTGAATAAAGGGCATGTGGGATCCGACGGCGGCCAGGTGGGCCACGGCACCGAGGTCCATGGCTTCCTGCGGGCTGTTGGAGGCGAGCATGGCAAGGCCCGTCTGGCGGCAGGCCATCACGTCGCTCTGGTCGCCGAAAATGGACAGGGCGTGGGTCGCCACGGTGCGGGCCGAGACGTGCACCACTGCGGGCATCTGCTCAGCGGCCCATTTATATAAGTTCGGAATCATCAGCAGCAGGCCTTGGGAGGCGGTAAAGGTGCTCGTGAGAGCGCCGGAGAGAATGGAGCCGTGCACGGCGCCGGCGGCACCGGCTTCCGACTGCATCTCAACGACTTTAACCGTCTGCCCGAAGATGTTCTTGCGCCCCTCTGCCGACCATTTGTCAACATACTCAGCCATCGTTGACGATGGCGTAATCGGGTAAATCGCCGCTACGTCCGTAAAGGCATAAGCAACGTGCGCGGCGGCGGTGTTGCCATCCATGGTCTTGAGCTTACGAGCCATAGTGAAATGACCATCCTTTCTTTTTCTGGTATCCGTTTCTATCTTTTCTGCACGAGCGTAAAAGTTCCCCATTTTGATAGTTAAATAATTATAACATCATGGTTTCTACCTGTAAATTGTATTATTCCATAATAAAGGAGTCAAAGCCGCGGGCTGGGTTGCAATCTTTAGCCAATTGATGGTATACTTTTCGTAATAGTACGCATTTTCGACTCTTTTTCCCATGATCTTTGATTTGAATGAATCGGGCGGAGATTTCCTCCCGATAATTTTCCCTGCCTTGGCGAATACTTTGTCATGAAAGTGGGCCTTGCTATGGTCTCGAAAATCCGCTCATTGGGACTTCGCGGCATTTTGGGATACGAAGTGTCCGTGGAGTGTTCCCTTTCAAACGGGCTGCCCGCCTTTGACATCGTCGGCCTGCCGGACGCGGCGGTGAAAGAAGCCCGGGAGCGCGTCCGCGCCGCCGTGAAAAACTGTGGGCTGAAATTCCCCATAAGCCGCATCACCGTAAACCTCGCCCCCGCCGACACGAAAAAAGCCGGAACGGTCTATGATTTGCCCGTTCTGCTGGGCATCCTCGTCTCCGCTGGGCTGATTGAGCCTATAGCAGACGACTACGCCTTTTTCGGGGAGCTATCCCTCGGCGGGCAGGTGCGGGGCGTCACCGGTGCGCTCCCCATGGCGCTGGCGGCCCAGAGAGCCGGCATCCGGCATCTCTTCGTCCCGGCGGACAACGCCGCGGAAGCGTCTTACGCGTCGGAGATTGCCGTCTATCCCGTGGAGCATATCACGCAGCTTCTGGCGCACCTGCGGGGGGCGGAGCTCATCGCCCCTGCCGCGCCCCGGGAGCCTGAGCCGGAATATCCAAAGACATTGGATTTTGTCGAAGTGAAGGGGCAGGAGAACGTCAAGCGCGCCCTTGAAGTGGCCGCCGCGGGCGGGCATAATATCCTCCTCGTGGGCCCCCCGGGAGCGGGCAAGAGCATGCTCTCCAAGCGATTGCCCACCATTTTGCCAGACATGACACGGGAGGAGATGCTCCAGTGCACGGAAATCTACTCCGTCATGGGCCTGACGAGCCGGGAAAACCCCCTCGTGGTCACCCGGCCCTTCCGCTCGCCCCACCACACCGTTTCCGCCACGGCCATGGCAGGCGGTACCTCCAACCCCAAGCCGGGGGAAATCTCTCTGGCCCACAACGGCGTGCTGTTTCTCGACGAACTTCCGGAGTTTTCAGCGGACGTGTTAGAGTCCCTGCGCCAACCCCTTGAGGACGGGCAGGTCACCATCTCCCGTGCCGCCGCCAGCACCACCTATCCCTGCCGTTTTATGCTGGTGTGCGCCATGAACCCCTGTCGCTGCGGGTGGTACGGGCACCCCTCCGGGCGCTGCACCTGCTCCCCCAACGCCGTAAGGCGGTATCACGATCGCCTCTCCGGCCCGCTGCTCGACCGCATCGATATGCACATCCATGTGCCGGCCTTAGAATACAGCGAGCTGCGCGCCGACACAACCGCGGAGCCCTCCGAGGCCATCCGTAAGCGGGTCAACCGTGCCCGCCTGATTCAGCGGAGGCGCTATCAGGACACAGGCGTGCAGTGCAACGCCCAAATCGGCCCGAAGCACCTCTCGGAGTTTTGCAGGCTCGACACCGCCGGCGAAAAACTCATGAAAAACGCGTACGACCGCCTCGGTCTTACCGCCCGCAGCCATGACCGCATCCTGCGGGTGGCGCGCACCATCGCCGACCTTGCCGGAAGCGCCGCCATCACCCGGACTCATTTGGCCGAAGCGATTCAATACCGAACCTACTCCTTCAGCGGGAAAATACTTGATTTGAACAGGACGAACGAAAAGTGAAAGATATTCTTCTACTGAAACAAGGCGAAATCGTCTTAAAAGGCCTCAACCGCCGCCATTTTGAGCTGAAGCTCATCGCAAACGTGGAAAAACGCCTACGCCCCTTCGGGCAGTTTAACGTCTACGCCGTGCAGTCCACCCTCTACGCAGAGCCTATGGATGATTCCTGCGATATGGATGGCGCCTGCGAAGCGGTGAAAACGGTGTTCGGCGTCGTCTCCGTCTCCCGGGCGGCCGCCTGCGAAAAGGACAAGGACGCCATCTTTGAAGCGGCGAAAACATATCTGGGGGACGCAATAAGCCGTGCCCGCTCGTTTAAGGTTGAAACAAAACGGGCGGACAAGCGCTTTCCCATGACGAGCATCGAAATATCCCAGTATGTGGGGGGCCTTCTGGCAGACGCGTTTCCCCACGTGAAAGTGGACGTGCACAATCCGGAGCTTACCGTCACCGTGGAGGTGCGGGACTACTCCGCCTACGTCCACGGTGCCGCCGAACCGGGCGCCGGCGGTCTGCCCATCGGCGTGGGAGGGCGGGCCGTGTCCCTCCTCTCCGGTGGTATTGACAGCCCCGTGGCCACGTATCTTGCGGCGCGGCGGGGCCTGTCCATCATTCCGGTGCACTTTTTCTCCTTCCCCTACACCTCCGAGCAGGCCAAGCAAAAGGTCATAGACCTTGCTCGTATTCTTGCCCGCTACTGCTTTGATATGCGCGTTGAGGTGGTCCCCTTCACGCATATACAGGAGGAATTGCGGGATAAGTGCCCCGAGGAGCTGCTTACCATCCTCATGCGCCGGTTTATGATGCGTATTTCGGAGAAAATCGCCCGGGCCAACGGCTGTGGCGCTTTGATAACAGGGGAAAATCTCGGTCAGGTGGCAAGCCAGACTCTGGAGGCTCTCGCCGTTACGGAAGAGTGCGTAGGTATCCCCATTTTGCGCCCCGTCATCGCCCTCGATAAGCGGGAAATCGTGGACATCGCCCGCAAAATTGACACCTTTGACACCTCCATCCTCCCCTACGAGGACTGCTGCACCGTCTTTACACCCCGCCGCCCGAAGACGAAGCCGCGGCTTGACGATATTCTCAAAGCGGAAGCGGTGCTGGACATCCCCGGCCTCGTGGAGGAAGCCTACAGCGGCATCGAGCGCATCCCCGCAACTATCCTTCCCTATTAGCGTCCCCATTTCAGGGCATTGACGCGGCTTTCTAGGGGGCGTAAAATGATAACGAAACGCTTATTATGACGGGGGTCCATTATGACATACACAGCGGAAATTATCGGCGTGGGGACGGAGATTCTCCTGGGCAGTATCTGCAATACGGATGCTCAGGACGTCTCCCAGACCCTCTCCGCCCTGGGCATCAACGTCTACTTCCACACAGTGGTGGGCGACAATCCAGAGCGGCTGCGCCAGGCGGTGGAAATTGCCCGCTCCCGCGCGGATATCATCATCACCACGGGGGGCCTCGGCCCCACCTGTGACGACCTTACGAAGCAGACGCTGGCAGAGGTATTTGGCAAGCCCCTTGTCTTTCACGAAGAGGAAGCGGAGAGAATCCGCAGCTATTTTCGGGATCGGCTGAACAACATGGAAATGACGGATAACAACCTCCAGCAGGCCTTCTTGCCGGAGGGGTGCGTCGTTTTGGAAAACACCTGCGGCACCGCCCCCGGCTGTGCCTTTGAAGCGGAGGGCAAGCACGTCATTATGCTCCCCGGCCCGCCCCGGGAGTGCCGGGCCATGCTCAAAACGGGGGCGATTCCGTATCTTTCGGCCCTGTCCGACTCCCAGCTTTACACCCACAATATCCACGTGTTCGGCATGGGGGAAAGCTCCGTGGAGGCCCGTCTGCGGGACCTCATGATGGAGATGTCAAACCCCACCCTCGCCCCTTACGCCAAAGACGGCGAGGTGCTCCTGCGCCTGACCGCCAAGGCCCATTCAAAGGAAGAGGCCGAGGCGATGATGGCGCCGGCGCTGGAGAAAGTGCGCGCCATCCTTGGGGACGCCATCTACGGCATCGACACCGACTCCCTCGAGCACACCGTTCTGCAGCTTCTGCGTGAGCAGAAGAAGACGGTGGCGGTGGCTGAGTCCTGCACAGGCGGCCTGCTCTCAAAACGCCTGACGGACCTTGCCGGCTCCTCCGCCGTTTTCCTCGGGGGCATCACGTCATACGCCACCCAATCGAAAACAACCGTCCTCGGCGTACCGGAGGACGTTTTGAAAAACAATCCCGTCGCCAGCCGCCCCGTGGCGGAGGCGATGGCAAAACGCGCCCGGGAAGTCTTTGGCGCCCACTTCGGCATCGGTATCACCGGCGTCGCCGGACCGGATGCGGACGAGGACGGCACCGAGCCGGGCACAGTCTTTATCGCCCTCTCAACGGGAGAGGCGCTTTACTGCCGCGAGCCCCTGCATTTTACGGACCGGGCCCGCGTGCGGGACTTTGCGGCCAGCACCGCCCTGGATATGCTCCGCCGCTATCTCACAGGGCGGCCCGTCTAACCGCCCTGTGGCCTTTCAAACACGACATCGGAGGGTGCGCCTTGCAGGAATCAGACCGCTACATACAAATCGCCGGAACGGTAACGGCCATTGTCTACCAGAATCCAGACAACGGCTATACCGTTCTCCGTCTCGATACGGAAGACGGCATCAAAACGGCTGTCGGCACCCTGCCCGGCGTCTCCCCGGGGGAGGATCTCATCCTCACCGGTTCCTGGACAACCCACCCCTCCTACGGCGAGCAGTTTAAGGCCGAAGCCGCCGAGCGGCGCATGCCCTCCGGGGCTGACGCCATTTACGCCTACCTCGCCTCCGGCGTTATCAAAAACGTCGGGCCCGCCAAAGCCCGCGACATCGTGGCGAAGTTCGGGGACAAAGCCCTTGAAATCATCGAAAGTGAGCCGGAACGGCTGGCTCAGGTGCGGGGTTTTTCCCTGCGCAGCGCCATGGAAGTGGGCCTCGCCTTTCGCCGCCAGTCGGGACTGCGGCGGCTCATGGAGTTTCTTGCGCCATACAACGTGCGCCCCGTCATCGCTGTGCGCCTGTTTAAGTACTACGGGGAGGAAGCCTTGGACGCCCTTCGGGAAAACCCCTATATCATGACGGAGGAGCTTATCGGCGCGGACTTTTTCGAGGCGGACAGCATTGCCCTCTCCCTCGGGTTTGACAGTGACTGCCCCGAGCGGGTTCAGTCGGCGGTGCTCTTTGAAATGGAGTACAATTTAAGCAACGGACACACCTTCCTGCCCTATAAGAAACTCATTGACGCCACGGCCCAGCTTGTGGGCGTTTCACCGGAATCGGTCTCCGAAGCGCTGGACGCCCTCATTGAAGAAGGCGTCGTGGTGCGGGATGCCGTGGCCGGTCAGGACGGATGCTATTTGGAATCTCTGTACGAAGCGGAGACTTACGTGGCCGCACGGCTTCGCAGTATGGTGGGCTCTCCGCCGCCCCACGGGGAGGATATCGCCGCCCTTGTGGGCGCCGTGGAGCAGGAGCAGGGCATCGTATACGCCGAGCAGCAGAAAATGGCGGTGAAGCTGGCCGCCGGAAGCCGCGTCATGGTCCTCACCGGCGGCCCCGGTACGGGGAAAACTACCTCCGTCCGCGGTATTCTCGCCCTGTTTGACCGCTTAGGGCTGAAAACCGCCCTCTGCGCCCCCACGGGCCGCGCCGCCAAGCGCATGAGCGATCTCACCGGACGGGACGCCGCCACCATCCACCGGATGCTGGGCGCCGGCATCGGTGAAGATGACAAGCTGGTGTTTGAATACTGCGAAACGAATCCCATGCGGGCCGACGCCGTTATCGTAGACGAGGCGTCCATGGTGGACATTGTCCTCATGCGCGCCCTGTTAGACGCCATCCCCCCCGGCTGCCGCCTTGTCCTGGTTGGGGACGTGGATCAGCTCCCCTCCGTGGGCCCCGGGAACGTATTTTCCGATATCATCCGAAGCGGCATCGTCCCCGCCGTGGTTCTGACGGAGATATTCCGTCAGGCCGGCGAGAGCGCCATCGTGCGCAACGCGCACCTGATTAACAGCGGCGAAATGCCGGATTTGGCGGACACCTCCGGCGATTTCTTCTTCATGAGACGTCCCGCTCCGGAAAGCACGGCGGAGACCATCGTCTCACTCTGCGCCGAGCGTCTCCCGAAAAACATGGGGCTTGACCCTGCCCAGATACAGGTCCTCTCCCCCACGCGGAAAGGCCCCGCCGGAACGAAGAGCCTCAACACCCGTCTGCAGGCGGCCCTCAACCCGCCGGCGCCGGAAAAAAAGGAGAAACTCTACGCAGGAACGGTCTTCCGTGAGGGAGACAAGGTTATGCAGATTCGAAATAATTATGATATAATGTGGAAAAGTGTCGACGGACTCACCTCCGGTATGGGGGTCTACAACGGCGACATTGGCACGATAAAGGAAGTGGATTTCACGAAGGAGACGGTCACCGTCGATTTTGACGATCGGCTCGTCACCTATCTCTTTGAACAACTCTCCGAACTGGAGCCGGCCTGGGCGCTCACCGTGCACAAGGCGCAGGGCAGCGAGTACAAGGCCGTCGTTCTCGCCGCTTCAGGCGGCGCGCGGCAGCTTCTTGTGCGCAGCGTGCTCTACACCGCCATTACCCGGGCCCGGGAGCTGCTCATCATCGTGGGCGATCGGGGCGTTGTGGAAACCATGGTGCAAACCGACCGGCGCCTGCGGCGCTACAGCGGCCTTCGGGCACGATTGGCTGAATAATCGGGGAACTTCGGATACAAAGCAGGGAGGTTTTCTCATGGGCTTGTTTTCTGTTGTCCTGGACCTTCTCTTTCCGCCGAAATGTGTTTTTTGCGGCAGCCTCCTCGGTAAAAAGACCGACGGTCTCTGCCGCGCCTGTATGGAAAAACTCCCCTACTTACGCGGCGCGGCGGCGCGCTCCACCGGCGATTTTTTCACCGTGTGCGTCTCGCCCCTGAAATACGACGGCACCGTCCGCCGCTCCATCCTGCGCTACAAATTCAGCGGCGCCTCGGAAAACGCCGAAGTGTACGGCCGTATCCTGGCCGACTGTATTCGGGAGCACCTTTCCGGACAGTACGACCTCATCACATGGGTGCCCCTGAGCAAACCACGAAGACGTGACCGCGGCTACGATCAGGCCATGCTCCTTGCCATGGCAACGGCCCTGTGCCTTTCAGACGTGGCGGTGGAGACCCTCATAAAAGCGCGGCACGTTCAGGCCCAGTCTACCCTGAAAGGGCGGGAGGAACGCCGCGCCAACATCAGCGGCGTCTTCGAAGCGGTAGACCCTGACCTCGTTTCCGGTAAGCGCATCCTTCTCATTGATGACATCATCACAACGGGGGCCACCCTCTCCGAGTGCGCCCGCACGCTTTTGATGGCGGGGGCTGAATCCGTCGCCTGTGCGACGCTGGCCCGCTCCGATTAGGTATATTTTCAGGGCCTGTTTTGACCGTCTCCGTTTCGTCTATAATGATAGAAAGCCCTTTTTGCACAGACTATTAGGATTTAACCATCCAAAAACTGACTGCCCGGCACACTGCCTTTGGGGGGAACACATGATTTTTGATACAGATATCGGAATCGATCTCGGCACCACGTCCGTGATCGTGGCCACGAAGGGTAAAGGCGTTATCCTGCGGGAGCCCTCCGTGGTGGCTATGGATAAAAACACCGGACGCCTGCTCAACGTGGGCATGGCGGCGCAGCGCATGCTGGGCAGGACGCCCGGCAACATCGTGGCCATCCGCCCGCTGCGGGGCGGCGCCATCTCCGACTATGACATGACCGAGCGCATGCTGCGGGAGCTGGTGCGCAAGGCCATCAGCTTTACCCTGTTTAAGCCCCGTATTCTCATCACCGTCTCCTCCGGCATTACGGAGGTGGAGGAGCGGGCCGTTATCGACGCCGGCATCGAAGCCGGTGCCCGGAAGGTCTACCTCATGGAAGCGCCTCTGGCTGCGGCCATTGGCGCAGGCCTTGACATCTCCAAGGCGGACGGGCACATGGTCGTGGACATCGGCGGCGGCACCACGGACGTGGCCGTCCTCTCCCTCGGCGGCGTGGTGGAGTCAAACTCCATCAAAGACGGCGGCGAAGCCTTTGACGACGCCATCATCAAATACATCCGCCGCAAGCACAACGTCCTCATTGGAGACAGCACCGCCGAGGAGTTGAAAAAGAGCATCGGCTGCGTCTTCCCGCGTCCGGAGACCACAACGGTGGATGTGAAAGGGCGCTGTCTGATGACGGGCCTGCCCCGCATCGTCCCCATCAGCACCACGGAAATCCTCGAAGCCTTCGAGGAGGTCACGGAGCGCATTATGGAGACGATTCACCACACCCTCGAGAACACGCCGCCGGAGCTGGTGGCCGACATCTCCCAGAACGGCATCGTCTTAACGGGGGGCGGCAGCCTCCTGTGGGGCTTTGATAAACTCATCGAAAGCCGGACGAATATCTCCACCCACATTGCCGATGACGCGGAGCTGTGCGTCGGGTACGGTGTGGGGAAAGCTCTGGACATGATTGGCGAAATGAGCGAGGGCACCATCAACCTCGCCCGCAGAAAGCAGCTACGCGCCTGATTCCCTCTTGCCAATTTCATCAATTTGTCTTATTCTTCTAACCGGTGAGGATGTTTCCTCGCCGGTTTTGCGCGGGCATCCGCACAGATTCTGTCACAATTTCCGGCCTTTGGCCGGTACCATAACCCTTATTGCACAGGAGGTATGTTTATGGCGAAAAAACAGTTTAAATCCGAGTCGAAACGGCTCCTTGAACTCATGATTAACTCCATCTACACCCATAAGGAAATCTTCCTTCGGGAGCTTATCTCCAACGCGTCGGACGCCATCGATAAGCTCTGCTACATCTCCCTGACGGACGACAAGGTGGGCCTCGACCGCGACGATTTCCGCATCGACCTTTTCGTCGATAAGGAAAAGCGCACCCTCACCATCTCAGACAACGGCATCGGCATGACGGCGGAGGAGCTGGACAAAAACCTCGGCGTCATCGCAAAGAGCGGCTCTCGTCAGTTTAAGCAGGAGATGGAGAAAAGCGAGGAGTTCGACATCATCGGCCAGTTCGGCGTGGGCTTCTACTCCGCCTTTATGGTGGCGTCGAAGGTGGAGGTCATCTCCCGGGCCTACGGCGCAACGGAGGCCAATATGTGGTCCTCCGAAGGCGTGGACGGGTACACCATCACCCCCTGCGAAAAAGAAACCGTGGGCACGGAAATCACCCTTTACATCAAGCCGGACGAGGATGGGGAAGACTACAGCACCTTCCTGAGCGAACACACGCTCCGCCGCCTGATAAAAAAATACTCCGACTACATCCGCTGGCCCATTTACATGGACGTGACGAAGTCCCGTCAGGTGGAAAGCGGCGAGAAGGATGAGGACGGAAACCCCAAGCTGGTGTGGGAGGACTACACGGAGCGGGAAGCCGTCAACAGCCGGATTCCGATCTGGCAGCGCACGCGCAGCGAAGCCTCAGACGAAGAGTGCGTCGCCTTCTACAAAGAGAAGTTTCACGACATGGAAGACCCCGTCTCCGTTATCCGCGTCTTTGCGGAGGGCGCGGTCAGCTATAAGGCGCTCTTGTTTATCCCCAAAACGGCGCCCTACGACTTCTACACCCGGGACTACAAGGCGGGCCTTGAGCTCTACAGCTCCGGTGTTCTCATCATGGAGCGCTGCGAGGACCTGCTACCGGAGCACTACCGCTTCGTCAAAGGCGTGGTGGACTCCCAGGACCTCTCCCTCAACATCTCTCGGGAGATGCTCCAGCATGATCGGCAGCTGAAGGTCATCGCCCAGAACCTTGAAAAGAAAGTCCGCTCGGAACTGAAAAAACTGCAGGAGAACGACCCGGAAAAATACCGCGACTTCTTCAAAAGCTTCGGTCTGCAGCTTAAGTACGGCATCGTCACGAGCTACGGTATGGGGCGCGACGGCCTTGCCGACCTGCTTATGTTCTACTCCTCGAAAACGGAAAAACTCATCACGCTCCACGACTACGTGGCGGCGATGCCGGAGTCCCAGAAATACATCTACTACGCCTGCGGGGAGAACATCGAGCACCTGTCAAGGCTGCCTCAGGCAGAAGCCGTCCGGGAAAAGGGGTACGATATCCTCTTCCTCACGGACGAAATCGACGAATTCGTAGTGAAAACCCTCATCAGCCACGAGGAGAAGGAGTTTCGCTCCGTCACCAGCGACGATTTGGGCCTTGTCTCCGAGGAGGAGAAGAAGGCCGCCGAGGAGGCACAGGAGAAGAATCAGGGCCTTCTCGACTTTGTGAAGGAAACCTTGGGGGACAAAATCGCCGCCGCAAAGGTAACTCCCACCCTCCGCAGCCATCCCGTATGCCTGACGACGCAGGGCCCCGTCTCCCTGGAAATGGAGCGGTATTACCAAAGCCGTAGCACAAACGGGGAACTTCTGCCCATGTTCAAGGCTCAGCGGGTTTTGGAGCTCAACCCTGAACACTCTGTCTTTGAGGTGCTCAAAAACGCCTACAAGACGGATAAAGCCACGGCGGAAAACTATGTGAAGATGCTCTACGACCTCTCCCTCTTGCTGGCGGGCATGGCGCCGGAGGACCCCGTGGCCTTCACGGAGCAGGTGAGCAGTCTCATAGCGCAGGGAAAGCACGGATAAAGCCTTTGATTCAGCAAAACAGTCTTGCCGCCTGATGTGCTCCAAAGGAGCGCAAATCAAGTCATATGCCAAAACAAGCCGCAAAATGGCGGCAAAGAACCGTAAATAGGCGGGAATACCGCAAAACGGGTAAATAAAACCGTAAAAGGCGGGAGAGAAGCCGCTGGCTTCTCTCCCGCCTTTTCTTTTTTAACTTGACGCGGTCTTTCCGCCAGCAGACATGACCTTCCCCCGCCCTTTCGCCAGCAGTCATAACCTCCCTGTGCCCTTATCCACCGCCTGATAAACAATGCAGGCAGGGGCGGCATTGTCGTGAGCCCTTCGTCTCGGCTTTATGTCCTCCCCGAAACTCTGCCGAATGGCTTCTCTTGCTCTGCTTCGTCCGGTTTCTTCGTCCGACCCAAGATACAGGTCCCGAACAGAAAGCGGTGTTCAAAGTCGCCTGACAAATCCGACGTATCTACGGCAAAATGCATATTCCCCTCATAGGCGCGCACTCGCTCCTGTGCATCGAGGTATATTTCTCTCTGTTCGATTGTTCCGAAGGAGCCGGTTGAGCGCAGATTTCCTCAGTCCGCCCCTTTCCCTTATGGCATTATCCATAAAAAGCGTAAAACAGGGCGCGAGTCTGTTGACATCCTGCCTATATAATGGTTTCATTGTAACAGGAAAAAGGACACGCCCTGCCGCCATCGTGCTAAGAGGGCCTCGAAAGGAGAAACGGTATGGTTGATAAGAGACACTGGGACAAGTTAAATCTCGATATTTCCATCCTCGGCTTCGGCTGCATGCGTTTTCCGGTAAAGGAAAACGGGGAGATTGACGAAGAAAAGGCCGAAGCCATGATTGATAAGGCTTACGCAAACGGGGTCAATTATTACGACACGGCGTATTTCTATCACAACGGCGCCAGCGAAGTGGCCGTAGGCAAATTCCTTAGCAAATACCCCCGGGAGAGCTACTACCTCGCCACGAAACTACCCGTTATGCTCCTAGACTCACTCGATAAGGCGCAGGAGATTTTCGACGAGCAGATGAAACGCCTCGGTTTGGACTACATAGACTTCTATCTGCTGCACGGCCTGAACAAGCACACGTTCGATATTACGAAAAATCTCGGCGTCATCGATTTTTGCGAAAAGCTCCGGAAGGAAGGGCGCATCCGCTATCTCGGCTTCTCCTTCCACGACAGTTACGACGTCTTCGAGGAAATCCTCCGCCACTATAACTGGGATTTCTGCCAGATACAGCTCAACTACATGGACATCGACGAGCAGGCCGGCATGAAGGGCTACGAGCTCACAAAGAGCCTCGACATTCCCCTCGTCATCATGGAGCCGGCAAAGGGCGGCTCCCTCTCCGTCCTGCCGGAAGAAGTCTCCGCACCGCTGACCAAGCTGGACCCCGCCGGCTCCGACACTTCCTGGGCCATGCGCTGGATTGGCTCTCTGGACAACGTGAAAGTGGTCCTCAGCGGTATGACGGAAATGGCGCACCTGGATGACAACCTCAAAACCTTTACGGATTTCCGTCCCCTCTCCGCCGAGGAGCAAAGTGCCATCGAGGAAGTCCGCGCCGCCTTCTCCCGCCGCGTCAAAAATGGCTGCACCGCCTGCCGCTACTGCATGCCCTGCCCCGCCGGCGTGGACATCCCCGGCAACTTCATGATTTGGAACAAATACGGCATGTATGGGAACAAGAGGGATGCCGCCTTCGGGTGGACCGGCGGCCCGTTTGCGGTAAAAGACGAAGCCAAGGCGAAAAACTGCATCGAATGCGGCGTCTGCGAGGACAAGTGCCCCCAGAACCTGCCCATCCGGGAGGACTTGAAAAAGGTTCAGAAGGAGCTGGACGAAGTCGCCGCCTCCTTCAAGCGGTAAAATACGGCGCTAAAATCCATACTGTCTAAAAAACGGCAGAGACGCCTCTGCCGTTTTTTCCCGGCCTTTTGATTGGAAAATGAGACAGGTGCGGGAATTGTCAACGCCAATATGATTTTGCAGATTTTCGCCGATTAAAAAATGCAGGAAAACAGCGGTGAGTGAATGACAAAAGAATGAAGTATTACCCCTGTTCAAACAGGGTGTTGACGACGTGCTGCTTCT
>DUPW01000088.1 GCA_012838125.1 Papillibacter sp. | reverse complement strand
TGTAAAGACTTTTGGCTGTCTTATAAAGCGCATACTGGCTTACAGTCATATTCCGAACATCTGCGAATTGAAAGTCGATTTTCTTCTTCCTGACGCAATCAGCCGTTCGCCTGAAAAGCGAGTCATCGGAAGTAAGAAGATAAAGGGCTGCGTAGTATGCAGGGGTATTACGGTTCCGGTAAATACCGAAGATGGCTTGTGCCGCTGCGAAGCGTTGCCGATGCTGCTCATCTTTCCAGAAGGAATGCGAGCAGGCAGATACCAGTTTTACTCTTCGGCGCAGGTGTGCAAACTCCAAAAATGTTTCATCGAGTGCTTCGGTGTATCCAATGTCACCGGCCTCAATGCGTTCGTTCAACCATGGACACCCACTCGCTCTGCAGCGCCCTCGGACAAACTCTGTGCAGTACCGGCAGTCTACGATCTCCGGTGTATATTTGAAATCTCTGATTTTCATAATACCTCCGTCTTTCTTGTCATAAATTAAGGCTTGCGCCATATTCACTCAGATCGTCAATGATAAACAGGTCACTTCGCCAATTTCCGGGCCAAACCGCAAGAATTCTGCTCTTACCATCAATGGCGTTGTAATATGCCTTTCGCTTATCACCGATGTCTTTTAACTGGTGGATTTCTCCATCCACCGACAATTCCATAAAACAAACGAGCTTACTTCTATAAGGGAAACAGCCGGTCTCCTTTGCACTTCTCATTTCAATTTCCTCCTTTGATTTTGTGTCCGGGCATGAAAAAAGCCGGATCAGGAGGAAAGTGTCCTGTCCGGCGTCATGTCCTGTATTTCATTATCTCTGTTGTTCACGCTGGCGCTTTCGCATCCAGCTCTCCAGTAGCTTGATGATTGTTTCTTCCATACGCTGCGGGGTGTACGAGCGTGGGAAATATTTTTTGATTTTGTCCATCGGCAACGATAGGTTCCAGTTTTCGGGTTTCTTTTGCTCCATCATAATGCCCAGCATTGTGTCGTCGTTGAGCTTGCCCTCTTGGGACAGCTTCTTCATACGCTGTGCTTGTGAGAGAGAAGGGGTTGCCTGTTCGCTGTCGATTGTGTCGATCAGAAGCTTTTGTTCATCGGGTTTGAGATAAGATAGCTCCACTGCAGGAGTCATTCCGATCTTACCCTCATCAACCATATTCTGTAGCTCCGGAGCCAGTTCTGTGAGCCGAATATAGCGTTGCACTTGTGCTCGGCTTTCACCCGATTCTTGTGCCACTCTTTCATCGGCTCGTAACTTCGTCTCAACTTGAGACGAAGTTAAATCGTTTCGTGCGCCTTGGCGTTTAATTGCTTCAAGTTTCATCTTGTATGCCTTGGCACGTTCGCTTGGCAGGATATTTTCGCGTTGCAAATTACTGTCCACCATGATGATAGTTGCAGTGTTTTGATCTACATTCCGCACGATGACCGGCATTGTGGTAAGCCCCGCAAGCTCGCAGGCGTGTTTTCTTCGATGACCGGAGATCAACTCATATGTCCCGTCCTCAAGCGGTCTGGCGATTGCCGGGACAAGCACACCATACTCGCGGACACTTTCCACCGTCTGCTGCATTGCTTCATCATCCCTGATTGAAAAGGGATGATCTTCGAAAGGCTTGAGCTTTGAAAGCTCTATGTTGGATATCGATTCCATGATTTGTTCTTTGTTCATTTTACCTCCTTAAATGCGAAACCGCCCGTGACAAGCACGAGCGGTTTTCGTTTTATCGAGCGATTCCATTCCGATTCATAAAGTCGGAAAGAAACAGCTGATGCCTATGCGATTTTCTTCTGACTCCGAGCGAGGTATCCGTGGCTAAGAACTCAATCGCGCAAACCTTCGGAATAAGATACTTACCGGAAACATTGAAGCATTTGAGTGCAAGTTTGTTACACCACCTCACTACAGAATTGGGATTGTAGCCAAGAAAGTCGGCAAATTCCTTGACCGTAATCAAATCTTCAAAATCACTCATTTCCTCGCGGAAGTAATCTTGAAGCAAGGTGCGCTGCTCTGGCGAAAAGTAAACGATACTGTTCACACCGGCTTCCCGATGCTTCACTTTGCCATTGGAGCGACCTATGTACCAACCGTCCGGCGCTGCATACTTCGTCGGATAGAGAATGCGATCTTGGAGGTATGCGATCACATCGGTTGTCTTGATTGTGTAGCGTCTGGTTTTCTTTCCAGAGTCCTTGCAAGGGACAAGCCCGCTTTGAAGAAGATACAGCGCTGTTGCTTTGCTTATGTGTGCGACCTGATAGAACTGGTCTTTACTCATGGTGTGAGGAAATGTCCGTTTTATCTCCTCATAATATTCGAACTGAGATTTCATGCAAAATCCACCTTTACCGTATTATCGGTCATCGGTAAGCGGTCCTGCAGAATCATATTTTTGACGGGGTTCCGTTCTCCCCAAATTCTCCCCACAATCCATTTCAGGTTACAAAATGGGGCGAAAACCGGAAATCTTTCGAACTCATTGAAATACAAGGTTTTTCGCTTATTTTTGAGATCAAACCCCGAAAAACATAGGCAATACGGGAGGTTTTTAAGTTCCACGTACTTCCGTTAAAGGAGGCTTATTCTCTCTATTTCCGAAATCCGTTCTTGGACTCGAAATCAGTTTGCGCGCAAGCGCACGTGGGTTCGAATCCCACCCTCTCCGCCAAAACCCGCATAGACGTGTGTCTATGCGGGTTTCTTATTTGCGCGGCCATGTTTGCCGGCTTTCTAAAAAATAACTATGCACTGTCCGAACAATGGGACAGTGCTTTATTTATATTGAGGTTGGAAGTGAAAAACGCCAAATATCAAGAAAGCGAGGGGACCTTATGAACGGGATTTTTGGAGATATGTTCGACTTAAACCGCGACGGCGAACTTGACTCTTTTGAGCGGGCAATGGATTTTCATTTCTTCATAGAAACATCCAAGTCACTGGATAGTTTCCATGACATCGACGATGACGATAATGATTTAGACGATTTCAATGTGGACGACGATATGGAGGAGGGCGATTTCGACTTCGATGCTGATGATTTCGGCGACTTCGACTAAATCCCTTTGCTAAGCAAGGACGCCTTAGTAAGCGGCGAGGTTACGTTTTCAAACAGGCACGAATTTTTCTTCGTGCCTGTTTGATTTCAGCCGCAGAATCAATTAAAATGGAAACAGAGGGAAACACTAAATCCGTGCGTGAATCAAAAGGCTAAACGAAAGGGGCATAAATCCATGCTAAAGAACATCAAGAAGTCGGAAATATTAACGCTTAAGGACGAAATCGCCTATCAGGACGGGCAGATTGCCAGCAAAACCCTCGCCCAGAACGAACACGTCTCCATCACGCTGTTTTCCTTTGAAAAGGGAGAAGAAATCAGCACCCACGCGTCCGGAGGCGACGCCATGGTCACCGTTCTCGAAGGGACGGGCAAGTTCACCATCGGCGGAGTGGAGCATATCCTCAAGGAAGGCGAAACGATTATCATGCCCAGCCAAGTGCCCCACGCCGTCTACGGCGCGGAGCGGTTTAAGATGCTCCTGACCGTTGTCTTTTAAGTTCTGCGAAAAATTAAGCGGAGTGGCTTGCCCACTCCGCTTGTCATTTATTTGTATTCCGCTACTGTCTGTTTACCTTTTATTCTTTCTATGTCGAGAGGGGTATCGGGCTTTATCCGGCAGACCCAGCCGATGATTTGGCCGGAGAGCACAACCGTCAGCAGGGAGTAGCCCAGCCGTTCTATCGGGATATAGGTGGCAGATAAGGCCAGAACGAAAACGTCCAGAATCAGATACGCCCATTGAATTTTCATCTTAAAAAGGTGCGACACGCTCATGGCAAAAGCGTCGTCACCGCCGGGTGCACCGCCCATCCGTAGGCAAAAACCCGAGCCAAGACCCACAAAGACCGCACCGAGGACGGCCGCCAGTAGGGGCTTGTTTGCAAGGGAAGGCCAAATCGGGTCAAACTGCTCGAAAAATTTGTAAAAGATGCAGAATGCGCCCGTGGAGATAATGGAGGGGGCCACGAACCGGTTACCAAGAAGCCTCCAGGCCAATAGGAAAAACAGGAGATTGAGGACAACTTCTGAATAGGCCGGAGAGATGCCCAGCCAGTGCTGCAAAAAGAGAGTCATCCCCAGAGTGCCGCCTTCGGTGATGCCCGAGACGGCGTGCACGTGATACAGTCCAAACGCAAGCAGTGCGCTGCTCAAAATTGCCACGGCGCACGACTTGACTTTCAGGTGCCGAAACATTGAAGCCTCTTTCGAATGAATGCCCGGTTGGCATCATACAAATACGGTGTATTTTGCTCCGCGGCAACCTTTCATGAAGCCGTATCAAAAACTTATTTTACAGCCGAAAAGACCTCAATCTCTCCTTTCAGCGGCTTTTTAGCCACAAAGCAATCCGAATTTGTACTAATATTATAATACAAATTGGGATTTTCGTCAAATCGTCGATATTCTTTAGCGGGAGGAATGGGTGCGGCCGCCCCTTATGCGCGGCGCTTTTCTTTTCGTTTTATTACGAGGGTATAGATGAGAATGATGGCGAAAAAGGCAAGGCACACGCAGACGGCGGTGATGACGGCGGGGTATTCTCCGTCAAAACCGGAGGGGGAGAGATGCTTTATGAGAATCCCCGTGTATCCCCAAAGGAGAACGAGCCCGTAGGCGATGTTCTTAAACCGCAAAATGGTGGCCGCGCCGATGAGGGCGCCGGCGGCGAGGACCACAAGAGCCCATTTCTCGTCCGGAAGGCCGAAGCCCCGCCAGCCAAGGCTCACAAGCCACGTTGCGGCGTTCGTTAAGGTTGCGATGGTAATCCAGCCGAAATAGACGCTAAAGGGCAGGCGAAAGAGCCATTTATCCCGGGGGGAGAGGTTATACCTGTCGCTCAACAGCATGATTTTTGCAAGGTAGATGAGCAGAAGGGCCATCAGGAGTATGGAGAGGGTAATGAGCTCATAATGCCATGCGAGAATCCAGAGGGCGTTTAAGAAGGAGGAGATGGCAAAGAGGAAGCCTCCTTGATAGAGCGCCTCTCCGTTTGCCCTTTCAGTGCGGCTGCGGAACAGACCCAGGAAGTAGAGCGTAAAGGCGCCGAGGAGGAGGTAAATCAGCCCCCAGATAGCAAAGGTCATGGGTGCGGGCGCAATGAGGGTGGGGTACCTGTCGGACACTTCCTGCGTTGTGACGCCGTTGATAGGCAGCAAATCTGATAGAACGTTGACCCCAATCATCACCACAAAGGCGACGGCAACGAGGATTTTCACAAGCAGCGCACGGTTTTTCATCGCGTTTCCCCCGTTTCACAAAAGGTGTGGGACATCCCTCAATAGCTTATTGCGGACAGGGGACAATTATTCTAACGCGCTTGAGACGGGAAAGGGAAGGCGCGGGCGCGCAAAAAGCATTTGGTCGACCTTTTGCGCACCGACTGCCATGGGGGAAGTCTGCGCAATGCAAAAGGCGGGCCGATTTGTATCGGCCCGCCTTATTGGGAGTAATGGAGTGATTAGAAGATGAGCTGCAGCGGCAGACGGTCGATTTCGTCGCGCTTGATGCCGAACTTCTCCTCGTTGTACTTGTCGATTTCTTCGGTGAGGGCTTCGTAGACACCGGGATACACCGAACCCGGACCGCCCTGGGTAATGCAGGGGATGAAGTATTTGTTGCCGCAGGCGTCCATAATTTTTCTGGCGGCTTTGGCGCAGTCTTCATTCGTCCAGCCCGGGAAGTCCACGGACTTGTTGTCGATACCGCCCATGAAGGTAATCTGGCCGCCGTACTTCTTGACGAGTTCGGGGAGATTGTTCGATTCCATGCAGCCCTGCCATACGTCGATGCCCATTTCAATCATGTAGGGCACGAGAGTGGCGGCGTAGCTGTCAGCATGGTGGATGATGAGCTCGACGCCTTTTGACTTGCAGAGACCGAAAATCTGCTTGTACGGCTCGACGAAGAATTCGGCGAACATGTCGGGGCTCATGAAGGTGCTCTTTTCGCTGCCCCAGTCGTCGTGATGGAAGATGGCGGTGGGCTTGAGGTGCGTGAGGATTCCGTCAAGCATTTCCAATTCCCAATCTACGAGGTACTTAATCAAGTCCTTCATTTCGTCGGGATTCAGGAAATAGTATTCCAGAGCCGATGTAATGCTGCACAGGTGGTGGGTCTGCTCGAACAGACCGGGGGCGATAAACGTGGCCTTAAAGGCTTTGGAGTCGTCCACCTCATCGTACTGAGCCTTAAACATGGCCCAATCTTCATCGGAGAACTTCAGGGGAGGAGCTTTCACATAGTCTCTCCAGTTCTCGATGTCTTTGACGACGATCTTGTCCGGAGTGTGAACCGGGAAGGCACCGGGAGTGTTTGCGGGGAAGGAGTTGGTGATGCCCCACGCGTTGACGACGTTTTCTTGGCCCTTCTGCAAAAGCGAGCCGGAGTGTAATATGTAGGGGTGGAACATCAGGTATACGGCTTCGTATTGGTTGACGAAACGATCGGGGTTTCCGCCTTTGATTGTTTCAAGCATGTTTTGCTTCGGCGTAAGCATTAGGGTTCCTCCTTCTACAGTAGTTCGATTATTACAATACACCACATTTGGGAAAAAGACAACCCTATTATTGTGATGATTTACTAAAAAAGTGCCGAAAATCACTAGCCTGAAGTTATGGAAGGTGTAGAAGTTTGATTGACGATATATGACAAAAATAGAAGGAGTTGGATGGTTGGAGTATACATGTATGGAAAGCAGAACTACCGTTTCGGAGGAGGCGTCCGCAATCAGCTAGAAAACCCCGCCTTTCCGACGATGGAAAAGGCGGGGTAGCAGGCAGGTTGTCATTTTGTACGCCGAACGAATTCGGAGAGGACATAGACGGGAAGTAGGACAACAGCCAAAAGCAGATACAGAAGAAACACAAGAGCCCATCCCGTAAATAGCTGTTTTGACGTTTCGCACGACTCCTTAATCTCATAAAAGCAAGCAGCCGTGGCGCGTCAATACGATTTGAGGGCGGGTAGCGTATCTGTCACCTTTTTGTTAAGGGAAGCACTTTGCGAAGGGGCGTTTTCCCTGCCGCATTTTTTGCAGTCTCCTCTTGACTTCACTGTGGAGAAAAGCTATAATACATGAGTCCTTGTTTTTGGACCATATATGGAGAAGTACCCAAGAGGCCGAAGGGGCTCCCCTGCTAAGGGAGTAGTGCGTCTTAAAGCGCAGCGAGGGTTCAAATCCCTCCTTCTCCGCCAATAGTATGCAAATCCTGTAGTCATTGCGGCTACAGGATTTCTTTATATTTTCCTGTGTTTTCAACGCTTTGGAGTCTTTCTTGCTACGCTAACTATTTATTCATTATGCAATTATCTTTTCGTTGTCGTTAGCGTTTTGAAATAGAAAATGCTAACTTAAGAACAGCGCCCCTCCCAAATCGGGAGGGGCTATTGCTAGAACTCTTTCAACGTCTTTTCGGAATATCTACAAGCTCTGCCGATTGCGAGCCTCTGCTCCTTCGTGAGCTTGCAGGAGTCGCCTCAAAGAAAGTATTAGGCGAACGGTACGTTGGCAACCTTGCCATGCTCGACGTACTTGTCTTGTACTTATCTGTGAACAGCGCCCCGCTTTTGTCGGCTCTGGTCATAGTGGCTGTTTATAATAGGGTACGGTACCTGTCAGGGTAGAAGCGGATACTAAAGATTAGATCTGCAAACGTGAAAATCAAACTGCGGGTCTGAAACTAAAACTGCAGGTCAGCCACTTGGCCTGCAGTTTATTGTTTTCTACACTGAAATGATGTATTTTAGTTTCAGCTATTCGCTGTATTTTCGATTTCCCTTATGGCATTAGCAAGAAACTCAGACTTGCTGGGCGAGGTTTATTCTCTGCAGGCGAGCGAGGCTTGGGAGGAGGCCGAATTTGTGAAGAAATTCATAAAGCGTGTCGTGATTTTCCTTTGCATTTTTGCATTGTGTGGCGCCGCGTTATGGGGTGCGTGGCGGCTTTGGTTTAACCCGTATCGCAGGACAGTGAGGGCTTTTCAGCCGTCTCAAGAAATAAAAACTGTTTTGCCCTCAGAGCAAGCGGTGGAGGATTTAGATTATCTTATACACCGCTTGGCAGAGCGCCATCCCGCTTGTATAAACGCTCTGCCCGATGCCGTTTCGCTCTCTTACGAGCGGGAGCGCGCAGAAATTGCGGCGCTTTCGGAGGTATCGGTTTTAACGCTTTGGCAAAGTGCAGCGCGCGTTTTGAGCAGTTTGGGAGATGCCCATACTGCCGTCGGTGTGCATTACGAGAGCAGGGCGCTGTTGCCCCTCGCCTTTGGGTGGAAGGATGACACTCTAATCTGTGTCGGGGAAGAATATGATGGGTATAGCGTGGTTGAAATCGGAAATATTTCGACGCAAGATCTCTACCAACGCTTTTTGAATCAGTATTCCTACGAACTGGAGTCCTGGGCGCGGCATTCCTTCGCTTCACGATTAAATCGCGGCGAGTATTTGGCTTTCGTTGGTGTTGATACACAAACGGACATTCTGCTTCTGCTGGAAAATCCAAGTGACGGCAGCCGTGTCACCGTAACCTTTGCGCTGGGTGAAAGTGCCGCTGCAAGTGGAGAAAGAGCGAAGCCAGATTTCGATTATTCGATTGATGCATCTGCCGGTATAGGGATATTCACCCTTCGTCAATGTGTCTTTGATGAGGAATACAAGAACGGCCTGCGGGATTTCTTTAAGGCTGCTGAGGAAAACAACATCCACAGCGTGATTGTGGATTTACGCAGCAATCCGGGTGGGAACTCCCTTGTTGCAAACGAGTTTATCCGCTACCTACCGGTAGAAAGTTATCTCCCCGGTGCCTCCGATGTTCGTTTTGGCCCAATCCTATGGAAGAACAAGCCGCAGCGCCTGAAAAACCAGCAGCTTCATCCCGTCTTTTCAGGTGATGTGTATGTGCTGACGGGGGAAGACACCTTTAGCTCGGCCATGGACTTTGCCACGCTCATTTCAGATAATAAACTGGGGACGGTGGTGGGGGAGGTTCCCGGCAATATGCCCTCGTCTTACGGGGATATTCTTTATTTTCAGACGCCGAATGCACGGCTTGCTTTTACCGTCTCTTATAAATATTTCGTACGGCCGGACGCATCAAAATCGGATTCGCCTCTGATTCCCGATGTGAAAGTTCCCGCCAAGGATGCGCTCACCGAAACCATGAGGCTCATCGAGAAGGGACGGTAGGGATATAAATTGCTCAAAGTCCGGAGATGGACACCGGCCGGATTGGCTACTGAAGCGGAAAAATTATGGGGTGTTAGTATGAAAAAATCCGGAACTCTCGCAAGCCGCAGAATGTGGATATGGTTTATCGTTCTAACCGTACTCATGAGCTTGCTCGTGATGCTGTTTTCCGGCAATCTGCAAATTAAGGGGACTATGCGTACCGGTGCGCCGCTTAGCGAATTTACTTCCCTTATGAATGAGCGCATTCCCGCTCTGATGAAGCAGTATCGTATCCCGGGCTGTAACATCGCTCTTGTGAAGGACAATGAAGTTGTGTTGCTTGAGGCTTACGGGTATGCGGATGTGGCAAGCGGCACAACACTCATGGTCAATACTCCCATGAGTGTTCAATCCATTACTAAATCTGTTACAGCATGGGGAGTGATGCGGCTTGTGGAAAAGGGCTTAATCGATTTAGATGCTCCGGTGTCACAGTACCTGAAAAGCTGGGAATTTCCGCAATCTGGTTATCCCACAGAGAAAATTACGACACGGCAGCTACTAAGTCACACTTCCGGCATGCCCTTGGGGGATTTCACCAACATTTATTCCCCCGGCGAGGCGATGCCCTCAAACCGGGACGTGATGAGCGGGGAAGCGGTGCTGTTGTTCGAACCGGGAACGGGGTTTTCGTATTCTAACACAGGCTATAATCTCCTGGAAATACTCATCGAGGATGTCACGGGGCGCGATTTTTCTGAATACATACGCACGGAAGTTTTGCTCCCTCTGGGCATGGAAAGCGCCTTCTTTGACATAGTTGCGGCGGCAAAGCCTTATCCACCCACAGGCTATAACCTGAGAGGGGAGCCGGTACCGGTCTATCTCTATCCCTCCAAGGCTTCAGGCGGTCTGTTTGCCACAGCTTGTGATATTGCACGCTTTGCGGCGGCGGGGATGAGAGAAAACTCTGTGCTCAGTGGTGACAGTATAAGGCAGATGTATGCTCCCCAAAGCCATAAAATTGGCTTTTACGGTTTGGTATTTGAGGCCTATGGATTTGGCCATTATATCGAAAAGCTGCCAAACGGTGCGCTCTCAGTTTCTCACGGCGGTCAGGGCAACGGCATCATGACGCATTTGCAGGCCGTGCCGGAGACAGGTGACGCCATTGTGATTCTCACAAACAGCCAACGCAGCTGGCCGTTCATCGCCCGTGTTTTAAGTGACTGGGCGCAGTGGAGAGGGTTCCCTTCTGTCGGTATGGGAAGGATTATCTGGGGGCAATATGGGATTTGTGTTGTAATCGGTGTACTGATTTCGGCAAGCATACTGGTGATATTGAGGCTGGCCTTGTCTTTATATCAGAAAACACGAACAAGGTTCAGACTGCTTCGGGTTATCACGGCAACTATTCTGCTCGGAGTTCTTATCTGGTGCATTTGCCAGAAGTACTTATTTATAACTTCGGTTTTTCCCGTTCTGTCAGTTTGGCTTGGAGGTGCGGCACTCGTGTTCTCTCTCGTCCTGCTGCTGTCTGTGGCGATACCTACATGGCCGAGAAAGAATTCTAGACTCTGATTCTGAATTGACATCAACCTGTAAGGAGAATAAAGCTGCTCTCTAGCTTCAGTAAACTCACGCTAACGATTTATCACCTTAGGCAAGCTTTGCAATCACAAAAAACAAGAAAAATCCTGTAGTCTTAACGACTACAGGATTTGCATTTAATTGGCGGAGAGAGTGGGATTCGAACCCACGGTACGTTGCCGTACGACGGTTTTCAAGACCGCTCCGTTATGACCACTTCGGTATCTCTCCATGGCGGGAAGAGTAGAAATACGATACCATATTTCGCTTTCCCTGTCAATCCGGCTCGGCGCGTCTTGCGTTTACGGCGGGCCGTCGGGCGGGTCGAGATTGTTTGTTTCGATGGTGGGCAGAAGTTTCTTCAGGAACTGGCCGCTGGGCCCTTCACCACGGCGCTTGATGTGGACATATCCGATGAGGGACATGATGATGGCGCCGATGAAGTTCACGAGCAGGTCTTTCATGGTGTCGTGGATGCCGATATCGAGGTATCCGTTTAGCGTGATTTCCGTCTCCACGCCGCCCACCTTACCGTAAATCACCGACTGGGTGATATCGGTAACCACAACGGGGATGTTGCGCCCCTCCGGGTGCAGAGCCACGCTGTTGAAGCTGGTGACGAAGGTGTCCTTCTGCATATCACGGCGGAAGAGGGTATCCATACCGTATTCGTAAAACTCCCACACCACGCCCACGGTCATGGAAAAGCAAAAGGCCATGAGGGCGACAAAGGCGGGGGACATCTTAAAGCGGAAGCGCTCCGTACGGTTGAGGATATCAATGAGCGCAATGCCGATGGCGCCGGCGAGAAAGCCGTTTATGGTGTGAAGCATGGTGTCCCACCCGCGGACATTCACGTAATACTCTTTAATCTCTCCCAGAATGACGGAGGCGAAGATGAGGATGACGACGATGACTTCGAGGGTATCGGGCAGGTCGATTTTGATGCGGCGTTCCACGAAGGAGGGGAGCATGAACAGGACGAGGGTGAAAATGCACTCCACCGCATTGTAAATATTGCCTTCAACAATCTGCGTAATCATCACGCCGATGACGAGAAGGCGCAGCGTCAAGTACACGCTGAATTTCACCGGTTGGCGCTTAAACGTGTCCCGCACCCGCCGGCAAAAGTTCGGAAAACTCAATCGCTTTTTTATGTCTTGCCCCTCCTCGCCTTAAAAGCGGATATTTTTTGCAATATCCTTTCTGTAATGCGCGTTTTTAAAGTGTATGCACGTCACGCCATCGTACGCCCTTTCAGCGGCTTTTGCAAGGGTCGGCCCCGTTGCGGTGACGCCGAGGACGCGCCCGCCGTTTGTGCGGTAGACGCCGCCGTCTAAGGTTGTGCCCGCGTGGTAGACGATAATGTCGTTGGGGACAGTGTCCAGCCCCGTGATTTCATAGCCCTTTTCGTACGCACCGGGATAGCCGCCGCTTGCCATGACGACGCAGCAGGCCGCCTCGTCACGCCAGACGATGTCCAGTTCCGCAAGACGCTCCTCCCGCACCGCCTCGAAGATGTCCAGCAGGTCCGTCTCAAGGAGCGTGAGGAGCGGCTGCGCCTCCGGATCCCCGAACCGTGCGTTGTACTCCACGACGCGAGGGCCCTTCGGGGTGAGCATGAGGCCGAAGTAGATAACGCCCTTAAAGGGGCGCCCTTCGCTGTTCATGGCGTCAATGGTCGGGCGGAAAATCCTCTCCATGCACTCCTTCGCAATCTCGGGTGTGTAATGGGGACTGGGGACGAAGGCGCCCATGCCGCCGGTGTTGGGGCCCTTATTTCCGTCAAACACACGCTTGTGGTCCTGAGAGGAGGGCATAGGGCAGATGGTTTTACCGTCCGTAAAGGCCAGCACCGTCACTTCCGGGCCCGTCATGCATTCTTCGATGACCACCCGGGAGCCGCTTTCCCCGAATTTTTTATCCAGCATCATCTCCCGTGCCGCAGTGAGGGCCTCGTCCACCGTTTCCGCCACCACCACGCCTTTTCCGAGAGCCAGTCCGTCTGCCTTCACGACGATGGGCGCACCCTTTTCTCGGATGTACGCCTCGGCGGCGTAAAGCTCCGTGAACACCTCGTATTCCGCCGTGGGTATACCATACTTACGCATGAGGTTTTTGGAGAATACCTTGCTGCTTTCGATAATTGCGGCATTCGCGCGGGGGCCGAAGGCTTTCACCCCCGCCTCCTCCAGCGCATCCACAAGGCCGAGGGCCAGAGGGGCGTCCGGCGTGACCACGACGAAGTCCACGGCGTTTTCCTTGGCATAGCCCACGAGGGCGGGGATGTCCGTTGCGGCGATGGGCACGCACTGGGCTACGGAGGCAATGCCGCCGTTTCCGGGGGCGCAGAGGAGCTTCGTGATGCGCTTTGAGCGGGAGAGAGCACGACAGACGGCGTGCTCCCGACCGCCGCCGCCGATGACAAGAACTTTCATAATTGCCTCCTAGCTTCTCAGTGGTGAAACAGGCGCAGGCCCGTAAAGGCCATGACCATGCCGTATTTGTCACAGGTTTCGATGACGTTGTCGTCCCGAATGGAGCCGCCCGGCTGGGCGATGTAGCTCACGCCAGAACGCCGCGCCCGCTCGATGTTGTCTCCGAAAGGGAAGAAGGCGTCGCTTCCGAGGCTCACGCCCGTAACGTGCGATAGCCATTCTTTCTTTTCCTCTGCCGTCAGTGGCGCTGGACGCTCCGTGAACACCTCCTGCCATGCGCCCTCTGCGAAAAGCTCCACGGCGTCGTCGGAGATGTACACATCGATGGCGTTGTCCCGGGCGGGGCGGGGGATGTCGCTTATAAAGGGGAGGCCCAGCACCTTCGGATGGCGGCGCAGGTGCCAGTTATCCGCCTTAGTGCCGGCAAGGCGGGTGCAGTGGATGCGGCTTTGCTGGCCGGCGCCGACGCCGATGGCCTGCCCGCCCACGGCGTAGCAGACGGAGTTGGACTGGGTGTATTTCAGTGTGATGAGCGCTGTGATGAGGTCCCGCTTTGCGCTCTCCGGAAGGTCTTTGTTTTGGGTGACGATATTTGTAAGCAGGGATGCGTCGATTTTCGCATCGTTGCGCCCCTGCTCGAAGGTGATGCCAAAGATGTCCTTGCGCTCAACGGGCTCGGGGCGATAATCCGGGTCAATTTGAATGACGGTATAGGTCCCCTTGCGCTTTCTCCGCAGGATGTCAAGAGCTTTGTCACTATACCCCGGGGCGATGACGCCGTCAGACACCTCCAGCGCCAGAAGGCGCGCCGTCTCCTCATCGCAGGGCTCGGAGAGGGCTGCCCAGTCGCCGTAGGAGCTGACCCGATCGGCCCCACGGGCCCGGGCGTAGGCTTCCGCAAGGGGCGAAAGGGAAAATCCCTCCACGAAAAAGGCTTTCTTGTCCTCCTCCGTGAGGGGGGCATCAGCAATGGCGGCGCCGGCGGGGGAGACGTGCTTAAAGGACGCGGCGGCGGGGCGCCCCGCGGCCTCCTTCAGTTCCGAGACGAGCTGCCAGCTGCTCAGAGCGTCAAGAAGGTTAATGTAACCCGGAAGGCCGTTGAGGACAGTTATAGGCAGGTCGCCGGAGCGCATGAAGATGCGCGCGGGCTTTTGGTTCGGATTGCAGCCGTATTTCAGTTCAAGCTCCCTCATGACATAACCTCTCCGCTGGTGAATTTGTTGATGATACGCGTCTCAACGGTGCCCGTTTCAAGGTCTTTTCGCAGGGCAAAGAGGGAGACGCGGTTGTCCTTATCAAGCGCCTGCCACACGTTTTGGGCAAACTCCTCCAGCGAGCCTTTCACGTTCACCGCCACCGGCTCTCCTTCAAAGGAGGGGACGGGGTCCCCGTCTCCCTTGTAGGTGTGGATGAGGTGGCCGACGCCGGGCAGGGCGGCGTCGTACTCGAAAAACTGGCGGCAGCAACAGGCGGGGTCGCCGCCGAGGGTTTTGAGAATCGAAAGGTTGTAGGACCCGTCCGGCCGGAGAAGGCCGGAGATGCGCGGGGTGTAGATGGGCCCGTCCGGCTCGAAGGTGCGCGTTAAAAGGGCGGAACGGAAGTCACCGCCATTTTGGAGATGGTCGCGGATGGTGTCCGTCTGGTCACCGTTTGTGACGATGATGGTATCGCCAAAAATCCGGACGGGGTGATAGATAATGAGGCGCGGGTCCGTCATTTTCGAGGGGTCGTGGGCCTCGGTGCGGATGCCGTCCTCCGTTGCCACAAACACGCGGTTGCGGCTGTTTTCGCTGCGGCCCATGATAAAATAGACGAGGACGGCACCAGCGCCGCCCTCATCGCGACCGAGCAAAATGCCGCGGCCGGGATATGGATTACCGCCGAGCTGTTCCGCAATGGTCATGGCCTTCATTCCTTCGCCTCCCGGATATGCACAATCCGGCCCACTACTTCAAGCCGCCCTTCGCAGTAGAGGGAGACGGCTTCAGGGAGGATTTTCCACTCGCACTCCTCCATGATGCGCTTTTGCAGCATTTTAGGCGTGTCCCCCTCCAGAACGGGGACGGCCTTTTGAAGGATAATGGGGCCCATATCCGCTTCCGCTGTGGCGAAATGGGCGGTGGCGCCTGAAACCTTCACACCGAAGTTAAGCGCCTCTTCATGCACACGGATGCCGTAAAACCCCTCGCCGCAGAAGGCGGGGACGAGGGAGGGGTGGATGTTGATAATGCGGTTTTCATACGCCTCGAGGACGGGGGAACCGAGCACAACAAGGAAGCCCGCCATAACAACAAGCTCAATGTCAAGGCTCCTCAGCTTTTCTAAAATCGCCTCGTTAAAGGCATGACGGCTGGTGAAGTTGGCATAATTGACGACGAAGGTGGGGATGCCGGCGTTGCGGGCGCGGGTGAGGGCAAAGGCGTTGGGTTTCGATGAGATAACCGCTGCAAGGTGACAGTTTTTGATTTTGCCGTAGTTATGCGCGTTGATGATGGCCTGCAGGTTCGTTCCGTCTCCGGAGACAAGAACGGCCGTTCTTACCACTTGAGCTCAACTCCTTTCTCTCCTTCGGTGCATTTGCCGATAACGTAAGGGTGTTCGTCGATTTGAATCAAAGCGTTCATCACGTCGCCGATTTCCTCGGAATCGATGGCCATAACCAGGCCGATGCCCATGTTAAAGGTGTTATACATATCCCATAACGGGATATCGCTCTGGGAGGATAGATAGGTGAAAATCGGGCTGACGGGGAAGTTGCAGGGGTAAATCACAGCTTTCAGCCCCTCCGGCAGCATGCGCGGGACGTTTTCGATAAGCCCGCCGCCTGTGATGTGGGCGATGCCCTTGATGTTCATGCCGAGGGTTTTAACAAGGTGCAGCACCGGCCGGACGTAAATGCGGGTGGGTTTGAGAAGCTCCTGACCGAGAGAGCAGTACAGCTCCGGGATTTCTTCCTTGAGTTTCTCAGGCGTCAACTCCAGCGCCTTCCGCACAAGGGAGAAGCCGTTGGAGTGGAGGCCCGAGGAGGCCAGACCGATGAGAACGTCACCGGGCTTGATTGTGCTCCCGTTGATAATCTTGTCGTGGTCCACAACGCCCACGGCGAAACCGGCGATGTCGTACTCGTCTTCCGCGTAAAAGCCCGGCATCTCCGCCGTCTCGCCCCCGATGAGGGCGCAGCCGGATTCCCGACAGCCGTTTGCCACGCCTTCCACGATTTTCGCCGTGCGCTCGGGGATGTTTTTGCCCAGAGCGAGGTAGTCGAGGAAAAACAGGGGCTCGGCGCCGGAGCAGATAATGTCGTTGACGCACATGGCCACGCAGTCGATGCCAATGGTGTCGTGCTTGTCCATCATAAAGGCGACTTTCAGCTTCGTGCCCACGCCGTCCGTCCCCGACACAAACACGGGGCGGCGCATCCCTTCAAGCTGCGGCTCAAACATACCGCCGAAACCGCCAAGCCCCCCTAAAACGCCGGGTCGAAAGGTGCTTTGAACGAGGGGCTTAATGCGCTCTACCGTTTCGTATCCGGCGGTGATGTCCACGCCGGCGGCGGCGTAACTGTCCGATTTGGATTGATTCATGGCCTTCTTCCTTTCTCGCGCGCGGTCAACCAAACAGGCGGCGCGCCATCTCCCGATAGGCGCCCTCCACGTTGCCTAAATCCTGACGGAATCGGTCTTTATCGAGCTTTTCGCCCGTTTTTGAATCCCAGAAGCGGCAGGTGTCGGGGGAGATTTCATCTGCAAGGATAATCTCGCCTGAGGATGTTTTCCCGAACTCCAGCTTAAAGTCCACCAGCGTGATGCCGCATTGGGCGAGGGTGCTTTTCAGGAAATCGTTTATTTTAAAGGCGTACTCCGTTATCAGGCCCACTTCGGCGGGGGACGCCAGATCCAGCGCGTAGATGTGGTAGGTGTTGATAAGCGGGTCCCCCAAATCGTCGTTTTTATAGGAGAACTCAAGGGTGGGCCGCCTTAAAAGGCGCCCTTCCTCCACGCCGTACCGCTTCGAGAAGGAGCCTGCGGCAATGTTGCGCACAATCACCTCAAGGGGCACAATGGAAACGCACCGCACGAGAGTCTCCCGGTCGGAAAGTTCCCTGATAAAGTGGGTGGGGATGCCCGTTTCGGAGAGAAGCTGCATAAAGTAGTTCGTCATCTTGTTGTTAATGACGCCTTTGCCAACTATGGTGCCGCGCTTTTCGCCGTTAAAGGCTGTGGCGTCGTCTTTGTATTCCACGATGACAAGGTCGGGATCGTCCGTCGTGAACACCTTTTTGGCTTTGCCTTCGTAAAGCTGCCGGAGTTTCTTCATAAGGACAGCACCTCGCTTTGCAGTTTTTTATCTTTCTCGCGGACGGTGTCGGCCATGGCTGTTTTATGGCCGCGCAGGCGCTGGGCGAGTTCTTCGTTTTCCACGGCAAGGATTTGCGCCGCCAGCAGCGCGGCGTTTTCTGCGCCGTTAATGGCCACCGTCGCCACCGGAACGCCGGAGGGCATCTGAACCATGGAGAGGAGACTGTCCAGCCCGTCCATGGTGGAGGACTTTATCGGCAGTCCGATGACCGGCAAAATCGTGTACGCGGCCAGCACGCCGGCAAGGTGAGCCGCTTTGCCCGCTGCCGCAATTATGCAGCCAAATCCTTCGAAAGCTGCATTTGAAGCAAAGTGTTCCGCATCTTGCGGCGTCCTGTGCGCGGAGATGACCCGCACCTGAAAGGGGATACCAAGGGACTTGAGCGTCTTAACCGCACCGGAGACCACGGGCCAATCGCTGTCTGACCCCATTATCACGGCAACTTTTTTCATTTTATCCCTCCGCCTTGTTCGATTTAGCGCAAAAGAAACGTTTTTGCGCGGGATAACCAGTAATTCGTAGACGAAAAATGCCGAAATGAACGCCTTCGGCCAAGGTAAAACAATAGCCGACAGAATGTGTAATACCTTACCAAATAGTATATTACTTTCACAAAATTTTCAAGGTAAATAAAAAGCCCTTGCGGCAATTTCGTTTAATTAAACAACCCGTGTTGATAAGCTTCATTATTTGCGGTAAAATATCCATAATGAAATACAACGAGCCGGAGGTTTCAAATGCCCATTACAACCCTTGCCACCGTGCAGGACACACGGATGCTCACGGAATCCGTCTGCAAAATGGTGCTTTTCTCCCCCGAACTTGCACGATTGGCAAAACCGGGGCAGTTTGTCCACATAAAGTGCGGCGGGGAGAGCCTCCTGCGCCGCCCCATCAGTATTTGCGACGTACAGGAGGACACCCTCACCCTCGTCCTCGAACGCAAGGGCGCGGGAACGCAGTATCTGGCGGAACGCCGTGCCGGCGATACGCTTGACCTTCTCGGCCCCCTGGGAAACGGTTTTGAGCTTCCTGATGGCAAGCTTCTTCTCGTGGGCGGCGGGATTGGCGTTCCGCCGCTGCTTTATGCCGCCAA
This sequence comes from Papillibacter sp., assembly GCA_012838125.1. Lineage (GTDB taxonomy): Bacteria > Bacillota > Clostridia > Oscillospirales > Oscillospiraceae > Sporobacter. Next base: position 4,541 of record DUPW01000088.1, on the reverse strand, counting down.
AAGGGCGAAGGGCGCCGATGCGGTGCTCGGATTTAAGACGAAAAGCGCCATTATATTAGAAGAAGAGTTTCAATCAGCCTGCGGGGAGACAGCGGTGGTCACGGACGACGGCAGTTACAGACTCCATGGCAACGTCACCGTGCCTCTGCGAGAGATGCTTCATAGGGGCGGGTACGCAGGCGTGTTGGCCTGCGGCCCCCGGGCGATGCTCCGGGCTGTGGCGGAAGTCTGCGCGGCGTTTAAAGTGCCCTGTCAAGTTTCCATGGAGGAGCGCATGGGCTGCGGTGTGGGCGCCTGCCTTGTGTGCGTGTGTGAAACGGAGAAGGAGGGGGAGCGGGCCATGAGCCGGGTGTGCAAAGACGGGCCCGTATTCCGGGCGGAGGAGGTGTGCTGGTGATGGCAAACTTAAACGTGACCTTTGCCGGCGTGCCCTTTAAGACGCCAGTGGTGGTGGCCTCCGGCACCTTCGGGTTCGGGCGCGAATACGGCGAAATGTTTGACTTAAATCAGCTCGGGGGCATCTGTGTGAAGGGGCTGACGCTCCATCCCCGCCTTGGAAACCCGCCGCCGCGTATTGCGGAAACGCCCATGGGCATCTTAAACAGTGTGGGGCTGCAAAACCCCGGGGTGGACCGGTTTATAAAAGAGGAAATGCCCTTTCTAAAGACGCTGAATACGAATATTATTGCCAACATATCGGGTAACACCGTGGAGGAGTACGCCGAAATGGCGGAAAAGCTCTCAGACGCCGGCGTGGACATCATCGAAGTGAACATCTCCTGCCCGAACGTCAAGGCCGGGGGTGCCGCCTTCGGCACCTCCTGCGACGCGGCGGCCTCCGTCACAAGGGCGGTAAGACGCATCTCCCGTGTGCCCGTGATGGTGAAACTCACCCCGAACGTTACGGACATTGCGGAGATTGCCCGGGCTGTGGAGGACGCAGGGGCGGACGCCCTGTCCCTCATCAACACGCTTCTGGGTATGCGCATCGACATCACAACGCGCCGGCCGGTTCTCCATAATAACACCGGCGGTCTCTCGGGCCCCGCCGTGTTCCCCGTGGCGGTGCGGATGGTCTGGCAGGTGCGCGATGCTGTGAAGATTCCCATTTGCGGCATGGGCGGCATTATGACGGGGGAGGACGCCGTGGAAATGATGCTGGCGGGGGCGGATATCGTCTCCGTGGGCACGGCACTGTTTCAGGATCCCTTGGCGGCCATCCGCGTCACTGAGGGGATTGCCCGTTATCTAGAGAAGATGAACATCGAAAACGTTACGGAAATATCAGGAAAGGTTTTACTCAACTGACATGACATATATTTATCTCATCCGGCACGCCGAAGCGGAGGGCAACCTCTACCGGCGCATTCACGGACAGTATAACAGCCTTATAACGCCCCGCGGAAAAGAGCAGATTAAACGGCTTGAGGAGCGGTTTCGGGATATTCCCATCGACGCAATCTACTCCAGCGATCTCCACCGCACCATAAAGACGGCGGCGGCCGTCTCCCGTCCGAAGAACCTGCCGATTATCCCCCGGCCTGACCTAAGGGAAATCGCCATGGGTGTGTGGGAGGATCTCACCTGGGGCGACGTGGAGCGGTCTGAGCCGGACCAGCTCTACGCTTTCAACAACGATCCCCTGCGCTGGACGGTGCAGGACGCCGAGCATTTTGAGGCGTTCCAAAGGCGCATCACGGATGCCATTAGGGAGATCGCCCTGCAAAACCGCGGCAAAACCGTGGCGATTGTGACCCACGGCATGGCCCTTCGGGCCTTTGCGGCGGAGATTATGAACATCGAGCCGGGCGAGATTTCCCGTGTGCCCCATTCAGACAATACCTCCGTCTCCCTCCTGAAGGTGGACGAAAACGGGCTCATGGAAATTGAGTTTTACGGCGACAATGCCCATATCCCCGAGGAGCTGAGCACCTTCGCCCGCCAGAAGTGGTGGCGGGAGGCCACCACGTTCGACAGCTCCAATATGCGCTTTGAGCCGCTGTGTTTGGACACCCAGGCGGACATCTACCTTACGTGGCGCGAAAAGGCGTGGCACATGGCGTACGAGGGGAAAGAGCCCCCCGTCGGGCGCTGGCTTGACGGCGTTCGCCGCAACGCGCAGGCCCATTCCCGCGCCGTGGCCGTGGCCTATCTTGGGGGAGAGCCTGTGGGGGTTATTGAGCTGGACGTAAATCGCGCGGCGGGGGAGAAGGTGGGCGTCATCGAGTTTGTATATGTCGAAGACGAGGTGCGCAAGACGGGGAAGGGCACGCAGCTTCTCGGTCACGCTGTATCCGTCTACAGGCCCATGGGAAGAGAGCGTGTGCGCATGAGCGTGTACAAGGAAAACGACCTTGCCATCGAGTTTTGCGAGCGAAACGGCTTTTGCCCCGTCTGCGCAGAGTTTGACGGCACGTCGGAACAAAAAATCTACGAGCTTGACATCACCGTGCCCGGTGAGGGCGCATGAGTACGGCCGGTTTCCTCCCCGTTTCCCGGGAGAGTATGCGGGAGCGGGACTGGTACTATTACGACTTTCTCATTGTTACGGGGGACGCTTATGTGGACCATCCCAGCTTCGGAACGGCGGTGATTGGACGGGTTCTTGAGGCGGAGGGGTACCGTGTTGCCGTGCTGGCGCAGCCGGCTTGGAAGGACACCGGCGCCTTTGAAGCCATGGGTGCGCCGCGCTACGCCGTACTGATTAATGCGGGAAACCTCGACTCCCTGGTGGCCCACTACACGGCGGCAAAAAAGCGGCGCAGCGAGGACTTCTACTCCCCGGGGAAGAAGGCGGGAAGGCGCCCTGATCGAGCCGTGACGGTCTATTCCAAGCTGGCACGCAAGGCCTTTCCCGACGTGCCGATTATCATCGGGGGGCTGGAGGCGTCACTTCGCCGGTATGCCCATTACGATTACTGGGCCGACCGGGTCATGCCGCCGATTTTAGTGGATTCAGGGGCCGATTTGCTCATCTACGGCATGGGGGAGTCGGCTGTCCGGGAAATCGCTCGACGCCTTGCGCGAAAGGAGCCTGTGGCGGACATCACCGATGTGCGCGGCACGGCCTTTCTGGCTGAGAGCAAAGAAGCCTGCCCGTTTAAGGCGGTTATGTGCCCCTCCTTTGAAGAAGTCTCCGCCGATAAGCGCCGATACGCGGAAGCAAACACGATACAATACGAAGAGCACGACCCCGTTCGCGGTAAGGCGGTGATTCAGCCATACGCGGGGAAGTACCTCATCGTCAACCCGCCACAAAAGCCGCTGTCTACGGAGGAGTTTGACCGCATCAGCGCCCTGCCGTACCAGCGGGCGCCGCACCCGATGTACGACAGGGACGGGGGCGTGCCGGCCATCTCCGAAGTGCAGTTTTCCATCATCCACAACCGCGGGTGTTTCGGCGCGTGCCATTTCTGCGCCCTGGCGTTTCATCAAGGGCGCATGGTCACCGCCCGCAGCCACGAATCCGTCCTGCGGGAGGCGGAGATGCTCACGAAGCACCCCGAGTTTAAGGGATACATCCACGATGTGGGCGGCCCCACGGCGAATTTCCGCCGTCCGTCCTGCCAGCGGCAGCTGGAAAAAGGGATGTGCCGTAACCGAAGCTGCCTTGCACCCACGCCCTGCCGCAGGCTGGAAGCCGATCACACCGACTATCTCAGGCTCCTGCGGAAAGTGGCGGCCCTGCCTGGCGTGAAGAAAGTGTTTATTCGCTCGGGCATCCGGTTTGACTATCTCATGCAGGATAAAAACGGCGAGTTTTTCGCCGATCTCGTGAAAAACCACATCTCCGGCCAGCTCAAGGTGGCGCCGGAGCACTGCATCGACGATGTTTTGGAGCTGATGAACAAGCCAAAGCACGAGGTTTATGTGCGCTTTGAGGAGAAGTTTAAGCACTTAAACGAGCGGTACGGCAAGCGGCAGTACCTCGTGCCGTACCTCATCTCCGGCCATCCGGGCACGACCCTTCACGATGCGGTGCGCCTTGCAGAATACCTGAAAAAGCGCGGCGTCCAGCCGGAACAGGTGCAGGATTTTTACCCCACCCCCGGCACCCTCTCCACCTGTATGTACTACACCGGTCTTGACCCGCGCACCATGAAGCCGATATACGTCGCCCGCACACCGCAGGAGAAGGCGATGCAGCGGGCATTGCTTCAGTGGAAGAAGCCCGCAAACCGCCCGCTCGTCCTTCGGGCGCTGAAGGAGACGGGGCGGGAGGACTTAATCGGATACGGCAAAAACTGCCTGATTCGTCCCGACGCGCCGCCCCGCGTCAGGGAAACACATCGGAAAGGGGCAAAAGGCGAAGGCCGCGATGCAAAAAGCGGGCCAAAAGGGCGCAATAAGGCAGACCGCTTAAATAGCGGCAATAAGAAGGAAAGAACCCGCAAAGGGCGGAGAAAATAGCACAGCAAAAAAGGCGGCTGAAAGAAGCGTTCACTTAGGGATTGAAGAAAAACTTAACTGAACAGCTTCAAGCGGCGATAAAAATGACCAGTCATATTCAAGAGTAAATACTTGAATTGGCTGGCCATTTT
>DUPW01000087.1 GCA_012838125.1 Papillibacter sp. | reverse complement strand
GCGCCCTTATGCAAGTGACGGAGCGGCAGTACGTCGTCGCCGGCTCGAAAGCCGATACGGACGTGGTGGGCTTCTACAGCGGTGCGGCAAAGAGCTGCTTCGTGGTGCTCCACTACATCGGCGGCACCCTTTTGGGGAAGGACTTTGAAATCATTGAAACGCCCGTCGAGGAGGAGGCGGAGGCCATCTCCGGCCTGCTCCGGCAATACTATCAGGGGCGGGGCGTCTATCCGCGGACGATTTGCGTGCCGGCAGATTTGCCTGACGCCGTGTCACTGGAGCGGCTGTTTACCGAAACATGCGGCCACCGGGTCTACATCGAAGCACCCAAGCGGGGGGAGAAGGCGCGGCTTATTGAGACCGCCCAGCTTAACGCCCGGGAGGAGACGGAGCGGGTCACCACACGGGAGGAAAAGACGCTTAAAACCCTCGAGTGGCTGCAAAAAGCGCTGCAACTTCCGGCGATTCCGGAGCGCATGGAGGCCTTCGACATCTCCAACACAGGGGGGAGCGACATCGTCGCCTCCATGACGGTGTTTGTAAAGGGAAGGCCCCTCAAGCGGGACTACCGGCGGTTTAAGATTAAAACCCTCGAAGGGCAGGACGATTATCACAGCATGATGGAAGTGGTCTCCCGCCGCATCATCCGCTACAAGGAGGGGGACGAAAAGTTTTCGCCTCTGCCGGACCTTATGCTCATTGACGGCGGCGCCACCCACGCCGCGGCGGCGGAAAGCGTCCTGATGCGGGAGGGGGTCAGCGTTCCCGTCTGCGGCATGGTAAAAGACGGTCGGCACAGAACCCGCGCCCTCGTTCTGCCCGACGGGCAGGAAATCGGCATCTCCTCAAACCCCGCCGTGTTTGCCCTCATCGGCACCATTCAGGAGGAAACACACCGCTTCGCCATTGAGTACCACAGGAGCCTGCGGACGAAAAGCACCGTCGCCTCCAAGCTGGACGGGGTAGAAGGCGTGGGACCGAAGCGGCGGGAAAATCTCCTTAAACGCTTTGGGAGCCTGAAAGGGATTTTAAGTGCCAGCGTGGAGGAGCTGTCCGAAGTGGTGCCGAAGGCTGTTGCCCAGCGGATTTTGGAGCAGCTTGGCAGCCAAAGTGGGGCGGGGGAGAAGGGCGGGGGCACCGCCGGAGCAGGAGAGAAATAGGAGGAGAACATGAGAGTCATCAGTGGCGTCGCCAGAGGGCGCAAACTCAAAGAACCCGTCGGCATGAATATTCGTCCGACCAGCGACAAGATTAAAGAATCCATTTTCAACATCATCCAGTTCGACATCGAAGGGCGGCGGGTTCTGGACCTGTTTGCCGGCACAGGCCAGCTCGGCATCGAGGCGCTTAGCCGCGGGGCCGAATCCGTTGTGTTTGTGGACGAGTCCAACGCGGCCATCCGTCTCGTGCGGGAGAACCTGAAAAACGCGGGGCTGGAGGGGGAAAACGCCCGGGTGGTTCGTTCCACTGCCCAGTCCTTCATTTCAGGCGGAGAGAAATTTGACCTTGTTTTCCTCGATCCGCCCTATAATACGGGTGATATCGGCAAGATTTTGCATAAGATAATGGAAATTGACATATTAACGGAAAATGGTATAATACTCTGTGAAACTCAGGCGGACACAGAGCTTCCTGAGCCCATTCCCCCATACGAAAAGGGGCGGGAATATCGTTACGGGCGCGTGAGAATTTCGCTTTATTTAAGGAACGGCGCCTGATACGGGGCGGAGTTTAAGGCCGCCCATACAATTTGGCACGCCGCTTGCCGTGAAGCGGCAGGCCGCACGGGATAGCGTCGGGCGCTGCACGTTGCGTATATCCTGTCTGTGCGGCGACATGGAGCGATTATGAAATCAGCCGTATATCCCGGCAGTTTTGACCCGATTACGCTGGGGCACCTCAACATCATCCGCCGCGCCGCGGCGATTTTTGACACGCTGTACGTCTGCGTCATGACAAATTCCTCAAAAGTGTCTCTTTTCAACCGGGACGAGCGCGTGGAGCTCATCGAGCGCTGCGTGCTCCACTATCCGAACGTGGTTGTTGAGACGTCGGAAGGGCTCTTAGTGGACTACGTCCGCAGCAAGGGCGCCAACGTCATCGTGAAGGGCCTGCGGGCCGTTTCCGACTTCGACTGGGAGTTTCAGATGGCGCTGGCCAACCGGAAAATTGACCCCGGCATCGACACGCTCTTCCTCGCCTCCAGTGAAAGATACACCTATCTCAGCTCCACCGTTGTGAAGGAAATGGCCAAATACGGAGCCGATTTGCGGGAATTCGTCCCGCGGGAGATTATCGACGACGTAGTGAGCAAGATTCAAAGCAGGAGGTAACCCCATGGGCAATCGAGTACAAGAGCTTATGGAAATGCTCTATAACATGATAAACGAGGCATGGGGCATTCCCCTGGGCGCGGAAAAATGCGTCATCGAGCGCGACAAGGCCCTTGACCTCATCGACGAGATTAAAACGAATTTCCCCATCGAGCTTTCCGAAGCGCGCCGCCTTGTGGACGCCCGGGCCGAATTTATCGGCGCCGCCAAGCGGGAGGCGGAGCAGATCCGCAAAACGGCGGAGGATCGGGCCCGCAAACTCGTTGAAGAGCAGGAAATCATCCGCATGGCGAAAATGCGCAGCAGCGAGATTATCGCTCAGGCGGAAGCCAGCGCCGCAGAGCTAAGGCGCGCCGCCAGCGATTACGTGGACGAGTCCATGCGCCGCTCGGAAGAAGCCCTCTCCACCGCGCTGGAAGAACTGCGCAAGACACGTGCCCGCTTCCGCAGCGCCTCCGCCGCCACACGCACCCGCGGCGGGGACACCGGCAGCTTCGACGTGCCCATGGACGATTAACCCACAAATCCGACAGACCGCGAAATAAAATCAACGAAATCCCAAAAGGGAGTTCTCCGAAAAGACGGAGAACTCCCTTTTTTGTTTCTTTGCTTTGAAATAGCAGAATATGAACCAAAGCCTGTCGAAATCTCGATAAATACTGAGTTTTCGATGAAAATAGCACTTGCAATTTCCGGAACGCACCCTTATAATTGAGGCAGAAGTGGGGGATTGTGGGGCAAAGTGTTTTAAAATCCCACAAATCCATGGGGAGGGAGACAGATGACCGGCATTTACGAGCACAGCATCGATGCCAAAGGGCGTCTGTTTATCCCTGCCAAATTACGCCAGGACCTAGGCGAAACGTTTTACATCACCATCTCCTCCGAGCCCTGTCTGTCGGCATATTCGTCGGAGGTCTGGGAAAAAATGAAAGAACGGGTCAGCGCCATGAGCCGCCTTGAGCAGAAGAAGGCGCGCCCGATTTTTGCCCACGCCGCCCGCTGTGAGCTGGACGCTCAGGGGCGCATCCTTCTGCCGCAAAGACTGCGTGACTTTGCGAAACTCACGAAAGACGTGTCCATCGTGGGCATCGGCACTAGCGTCGAAATCTGGGATAAGGCCGCCTGGGATGAAATCGACGCCATGGAAACCACGCCGGAGAATATTGAAAAGGTCTTTATGGAGCTTGATTTTTAATGGAACATATCCCCGTCCTGCTGCGTGAGTGCATCGAGGGCCTCGCTATAAAACCAGAGGGCATATACCTCGACGGCACCCTCGGCCGCGCCGGCCATTCCTTTGAAATCGCCCGAAGGCTGAAGGGCGGCAGGCTCATCGCCGTGGACAAAGACGCCGCAGCCATCGAAAATGCCGGAAAAACCCTCGCACCATACGCCGACGCGGTGACCCTCGTGCAGGATGATTTCCGCAACGTGGGCGTCATTTTAGACAGGCTCGGCATCGATAAAGTGGACGGCATGCTGTTTGACCTCGGCGTTTCGTCCCCCCAGCTGGATGACCCGGGGCGGGGCTTTTCCTACATGGCGGACGCCCCTCTTGATATGCGTATGGACATAACCTACGGCGCCCTCACCGCATACGATGTTGTGAACACGTGGCCGGAGGACAAGCTGCGCCGGATACTTTATGAATACGGCGAGGAGCGCCACGCCGGGCGAATCGCGGCGCGGATTGTCTCGGAGCGGGAGCGTGCCCCCATTGAAACGACCCTTCGGCTGGTGGAGGTTATCCGCTCGGCCATGCCCGCCAAAGCCCTGCGGGAGAAGCAGCATCCGGCGAAAAGGACGTTTCAGGCCATCCGCATCGCCGTTAACGACGAGCTGGGCGCCATCCGGGAGATGCTGGAGACGGCGCCGGACAGGCTAAATATTGGCGGCAGGCTGTGTGTCATTAGCTTTCACTCACTGGAAGACCGCCTTGTGAAAGAGGCCTTTTTATCCCGGGTGCGCGGATGCACCTGCCCGCCGGACTTACCCGTCTGTGCCTGCGGGTTTAAGCAGACGCTTCGGCTCCTGCCGGCAAAGCCCATTGTGCCCACAGAGGGCGAAATAAAAGAAAACCCCCGCTCCCGGAGCGCGAAGCTCCGTGTGGCGGAGAGAGTATAGAGCACAGAGAAAGGAAGGGACGCTATGGCCAGAACAACGCAGGCGCGCTATGCTGCGAAAGCAGTGAGCGGAACGAGTGCGTTAGACCCCCGGTATTATAGCCGCTACGGGACCGCCGCACCGGCCCCGCAGCCGAAGCTTCCGAAGCAGGCCCCGCCGCGCCGCGCTAAGCCAAAGACGGCGCCGAAGGCCACACCCCGCGTTGCGCCCAAGCAGAAAAGGGGCTATGGCGTGTCTCTTTTTGCGGTGTTCGGCTTTATGGCCGTTGCCGTGATGGTTGTGTCTGTGCTTTTGCTTCAGGTTCGTTATGAAGAGGTCCGCAGCGAAGCGGTGACCCTTCAGGCGGAGCTTCGTGAACTCACGGAACTTGAACGCCGCCTCCGCATCGAATACGAAAACGCCTTCGACGTCACCCGCGTGGAGGAATACGCCACGAATGTGCTGGGTATGACGAAGCCGGCGGGCCCCAGCCGCGCCGGTTCCATCTCATCTCCCGCGCAGGATAAAGCGCTTGTCGTCATGGCGGAGGAATTGCCGGAACAGAGCGGGTTTTCTGCGTTCATCACGTCCGTTCTGGCATATTTCAAATGAGGCAGTTAATATACTGTTTTGACTGAAATGAGGTCTGTTTAAGTTCTGGAGGAGCCGCCATGTCCAACGTAGGAAGTGAAAGAGCGCGATCCGGCAAGGCCGCTTTGCGTCCGAATACGATGATTCTGCGCCGCACATTGATCTTGATGACAATGTGCGGTGTTGTGGCGTTTGCTGTTCTCGTCTGGAAACTGTATAAAATCCAAATTGTCAAGCACGATTACTATGAACAGCTGGCTGTTGAGCAGCAGACGCGCCAGTCCGTCGTCACGGCCTCCCGGGGGACGATATACGACCGCAACGGAAACGTACTGGCTATGAGTGCGTCGGTGGAGACGGTGTTCATCAGCCCGTATGAGATGAACCTGTACAAGGAGGACAAGGAGCTCATCGCCTCAAACCTCGCGGCAATCCTCGACGTTGACAAACAGGGGATTCTCACGAAGATGGAGGACACCAAATCATGGTACAAGACCATCAAGACGAAAATCGAAAGCGACGTGGCCACGCAGGTGCGGCAGTTTATCAAGGAGCATAAGATAAAGTCCGTCCACCTCGAGCCCGACTCAAAGCGCTATTACCCTTACGGGACTCTCGCCAGCCACATACTGGGCTTCGTGGGCGCGGAAAACAAGGGCCTTGAGGGGCTGGAGCTGAAATATAACGGGTATCTCGAGGGCAAAAACGGGCGCATTATCCGCCTGAAAAACGCCCGGGGAACCGACATGCTCTTTACGGACTTTGAGGACTTCTACGATGCGCAGGACGGCAAGGACGTCACCCTCACCATCGACTCCACCATCCAGTTCTACGTGGAAAAATACCTCGCTCAGGCGATAAAGGACTACGACGTATTAAATGGGGCGGCGTGCATCGCCGTGCGCCCCAATACGGGTGAGATTCTGGCACTAGCCAGCTACGGCAACTTCGACCCCAACAACTACCTCACCATCAGCGCGGAGAAGCAGGAAGAGCTGACAGCCGTGACGGATGAGGAGGAGTATAACGAACAGCTGCGCCTAGCGCGCCTTGAGCAGTGGCGCAACAAGGCCATCGCTGACACGTACGAGCCGGGCTCCGTCTTTAAGATTATCACCCTCGCCATGGCGCTGGAGGAAAACGTGGTGGGCGAGAGCGACTCGTTCTACTGCGACGGCACGGTGAACGTATTAGGCCGCACCACCCCCGTCAAATGCTGGCGGACCCGGGGCCACGGCAGCCAGACGCTGAAGGAGGCGATGCAGCACTCCTGCAACGTCGCCGCCGTGAACATCGGCCTGCGGGTGGGGGCGGAGAAGTTTTACGAGTACATCGACGCCTTCGGCTTCTTTGAGAAAACGGGCATCGACCTGCCCGGCGAAAGCGGCAGTATCTGGTGGACGAAGAAGACCTTTGAAGACAAAAAGAACCTTTCCCAGTTAGCTGCAGCTTCATTTGGGCAGACTTTTAATATCACGCCCGTACAGCTTATTATGGCTGTGTCTGCCACGGTCAACGGCGGAAAGCTCATGCAGCCGTATATCGTTAAGGAGATTGCAAACCCCGCCGACGGGACGATTGAAGTGGTCAACCAGCCCACGATGGTGCGGCAGGTCCTCAGCGAAAACACCTCCCGCCAGGTCCGCGAAATCCTCGAGTCCATCGTCGGGGAAGATGAGGGAACGGGCAAGAACGCCTACGTTCCGGGCTATCGCGTGGGCGGCAAGACGGGCACCAGTGAAAAAGTCGCACAAGACCTTAAAAATGAGGGGGCGAAGGAATACATCGTCTCCTTCCTCGGCATCGCGCCCATGGACGACCCGCAGATTGCCGTGCTCCTGCTTCTGGATAACCCCAGCCATAAATCGGGCATTTACGTCAGCGGCGGCAACATGGCGGCTCCCGTTGTGGGTAACATACTCTCCGAAGTACTCCCGTATCTGGGGGTGGAGCCGGTGTATACGGAGGAGGAACAGGCCGTTTTAGACGTGGCGGTGCCCAAACTCACGGGCAAGACCGTGGAAGAAGCGAAAACGCTGCTGAGACAGCAGGGGCTCACCGTCAAAGTCGTGGGAGACGCCGAAACCGTGACGGACCAGCTCCCCAGCGCAAACGTCACCGTCTCGCCGGGCAGCCAGGTCATCATTTACGCCGGTGCGGAGAAACCCTCGAACACCGTAACGGTTCCGAATCTCTACGGCAAACGCCTGTCTGAAGTGCGCCGACAGCTGGACGCTCTGGGACTATTCGTCCGCTCCAGCGGCACCATCGCCACATCGGACAAAGCGGTGGTCTCCACCCAGTCGATACCGAGCGGGGAGGAAGTGGCCGCCGGAACGGTCATTAACGTGACACTCGTCGACCCGACCATTCTCGGGTTCTACTAACAGCGGCAAATACGGAGGTACACAGATGAAACTGGGAGAACTGACAGCGGGACTTTCCATTCTCCAGTACCGAGCCGACCCGGATCTTGACGTGAAGGGCGTCAGCTACGACTCGCGGCAGACACAGACGGGCGACGTGTTCGTGGCTATCCGCGGCTTTGAGACGGACGGTCACCGCTATATCCCGCAGGCTGTCAAAGCCGGTGCATCCTGCGTAGTATGCGAGGAGAAGCCGGAAATTGACGTTCCCTACATCCTTGTTGATAATGCGCGGCGCGCTCTGGCTATCCTCTCCGCCGCGTGGTTTCGCCATCCGGCGAAAGAATTGAAAATCATCGGCGTCACCGGCACAAACGGGAAAACCACCACGACGCACCTCATTAAATCCATCATCGAAGAGTGCACAGGAGGCATGGTGGGCCTTATCGGCACAAACGCCAACGTGTTCGGAGACGTGGAGGAGGAGGCCGCGCGCACCTCCCCCGAGTCCTACGATTTGCAAAAGCTCCTGCGGCGCATGGTAGACGCCGGCTGCAAGTGGGTTGTGATGGAAGTCTCCTCCCATGCCCTCGTGCTGGACAGAGTCTACGGTATCCAGTACGAAGTGGGCGTCTTTACGAATCTGACGCAGGACCATCTCGACTTCCACGGCACCATGGAGGAGTACCTTAGGGCAAAATCCCTCCTGTTTTCCCAGTGTGACAAGGGCGTCATTAACCTTGACGACCCCCACGCTCAGTATCTCATGGAAAACGCAAAATGCCCCGTCGTGACCTTTTCTGAAAACGACGTAAACGCCGACATCGCCGCCAAACGCATCAAACTCTCGGCGGACAGAGTGGAGTTTTGCGTTTTGACAATCGGACTGCTTTTGGACGTGGAAGTGAGGATTCCCTCCCGCTTTACGGTGCAAAACGCCCTTGCCGCCATCACGACGGCGGTGCAGCTGGGGATTGACCTGCAGTGCATCGTGGGGGCGCTGAAAAACTGCCGGGGCGTGAAGGGGCGCATGGAAGTGGTGCCCACGGGGCGGGAGTATACCGTCATCATCGACTACGCCCATACGCCGGACGCTCTGGAAAAAGTCCTCATAAGCTGTCGGGAGCTGACGAAGGGGCGTCTTGTGTGCCTGTTCGGCTGCGGCGGCGACCGGGACCCCACGAAGCGGCCCATCATGGGCGAGATTGCCACGCGCCTTGCGGATTTTTCCATCATCACCTCGGATAACCCCCGGACGGAAGAGCCGGGCAGGATTATTGAGGACATCCTAAAAGGCGTCACCGCCCCGAAATCCTGCTACACCGTCATCGAAAACAGGCGGGAGGCCATTGCCTACGCTCTGGATACGGCGCAGAAGGACGACCTCATCGTATTAGCGGGCAAGGGCCACGAGACGTATCAGATTATCGGGCGCGAAAAACGCCATTTCGATGAGCGTGAAGTGATTTTCGAGCATTTAAGCCGCTCATAAACTAAGCCAAGGAGAGCACACACAATGATTATGCGCTATATCACCGCCTTCATCGCGGCGTTGGGCGTGACCGTTCTGTTCGGTCTCGTGCTGATTCCCTTTTTGCGGCGCAAAAAGGCGGGGCAGTCCATTCTTGAAATCGGGCCTTCTTGGCACCGCAAAAAAGAGGGGACGCCCACCATGGGCGGGCTGATGTTCATCGTTGGAATTCTGGCGGCGCTTCTCGCCGTCGGCTACCCCGAAATGCTCGAGGGCGAGCTGAGCCACCTGTTTGTTTTCGTCTTTGCCCTGTTTTACGCCGGCATCGGCTTTCTCGACGATTTTCAGAAGCTGCTGAAAAAGCAAAACCTCGGCCTTACCGCCGCCCAGAAATTTATCCTGCAGCTTGTGGTGGCCATCGTGTTTGTGCTCCTCCTGCGGTTTACCGGGCACCTCACGCCGAACCTCTATATCCCGTTTTTCAACGTCACCATCCCCATATCCGAGCCGTTGTACCTCGTGCTGGCGGCGTTTATCATCGTCGCCACCGTCAACTCTGTGAACATCACTGACGGGGCCGACGGACTGGCAACAGGAGTGACCATCCCCGTCGCCGCGTGCTTTTGCGCCGTGGCCTCCCTGTGGGGCGCGGTGCATATCGGCGTCTTAGCGGTGGCAATGTGCGGCGCACTGCTCGGATTTCTGCTGTTTAACTTCTATCCCGCCCGGGTGTTCATGGGGGACACCGGCTCCCTGTTTCTCGGCGGCATGGTCTGCGCCATGGCCTTCGCCCTCGACGTGCCCCTCATTCTCATCCCCCTCGGGGTAATCTATATCGCCGAGACCCTTTCGGATATCATTCAGGTTTCGTACTTCAAGCTCACGAAGGGCAAGCGCGTCTTCAAAATGGCGCCGCTGCACCACCACTTTGAAATGAGCGGATGGAGCGAATACAAGCTTTTTTTCGTTTTTTCCGGCATTTCGCTCCTCTTTGCCGTAATTTCCTATTTCTCGGTGGCCGGACGCTACGCCGTCTGGCCGTAACGCCCCGTCCCTGACCATATCGCCAAAGGAGGTAGGCCCATGTCGAGAACGCAACGCACATACGCTTCGCCCACGGCCAACTTTACCGTGATCGAAGGCGGCAAACCACGATCGGGAGAGCTGCCGGAGGTCAGTTTGCGCCGGGGAGGCGTCGACCTGCCCTTTCTGATTCTCACCCTCGTGGTCCTTACCATCGGGGTGATTATGGTCCTGTCGGCCAGCTTTGCCCGGGCGTATTACACCACGGGCGATCCTATGAAATATTTCATGCGTCAGCTCATTTTTGCCGTTCTCGGCGTGTTTGTCATGATGGTGGTTTCCCGACTGCCGGTCTCCCTGTTCCGCCGCTTTTCGCTGCACCTTATGGTATTAGCTATTGCGCTTTTGCTGCTGGTGCCCTTTATCGGCGTGGAGGAAAACGGCGCGAAACGCTGGATTGACCTCGGCTTTACCACGTTCCAGCCTTCGGAGATTGCAAAGCTTGCGGAAGTACTGTTCTTTGCCACGATGATTTGCGCATTTAAAGACAAAATGAAGACCTTTAAGTACGGCGTCCTTCCCTTTGCCGTCACCGTCATCATTATCGTAGGGCTTCTTATTTTAGAGCCGCACCTTTCCGCCTCCGTGATTATCATCGGCATTGCCGCCATCATGATGTTCGCCGGCGGCACGCGCCTGCGGTGGTTTATTCTGGCGGCCCTCCTCGTCGCCGTTGTGGGGTATCTGACGGTGAGCAAGTTAGGGTATGCCGGCGCGCGTATCACGGCGTGGCGCAATCCCGAGGCCGACCCCGGCGACACGGGCTATCAGATTATGCAGTCCCTTTACGCCATCGGCTCCGGCGGACTGATGGGGCTGGGGCTGGGACACGGGCGGCAGAAATATCTCTACCTGCCCATGGAGCATAACGACTACATCTTCTCCGTGGTGTGCGAAGAGCTAGGCTTCGTGGGCGCCGTTTTAATTCTCCTTTTGTTTGCGCTCCTTATTGTCCGCGGCTTCTGGCTCGCCCTGCACGCAAAGGACCGTTTCAGCTCCCTCGTGGTGACGGGCCTTACAGGCCTTTTGGCCTTGCAGGTGTTTCTTAACGTGGCCGTTGTAACGAATCTCCTGCCCAGTACGGGCATTTCGCTGCCGTTTTTCAGCTACGGCGGAACGGCGCTTCTCATTCAGATGGCCGAAATGGGGATTATCCTCTCCATATCACGGGATATTCCCATTACGAAGGCCGGATAAAAGGCCGGAGTGCGTCTTCCGGCTCAGTCAGAACGATTGATTGGGAAGGGGAGTGGACTTATGCGTGTGATATTCGTCTGCGGTGGAACGGCCGGACATATTAATCCCGCGCTGGCTGTTGCCGCGGAAGTTCGACGTATAGATCCGGATGCGAAGATTCTCTTTGTCGGCTCAGGCCGGCAGCTTGAAAACCGCCTCATACCGCAGGAAGGGTACCGTCTGACGAACATCGCCGTGCGCGGTTTCGACAGGCGCCTTTCCCCTGCCATGGTGGCGGGCAATCTCCGCGCCCTGAAAGCCCTTCGGCAGGCCTTTTCAGAGTCGGATAAGATTCTCCAAAGCTTTGCGCCGGACGTGGTGGTGGGCACAGGCGGATACGTCTGCTATCCGGTGCTGGCGAAAGCCGCCGACATGGGTATCCCCACCTTTATTCACGAATCGAATGCCGTTTTAGGCCTTGCCACGAAGATGCTCGCCGGAAAGGTGGACAATATCCTCGTGGCCTTTGAGTCCATCCCCGCCCTTCGGCGATACGCCGACAAAACCGTCTATGTAGGCACCCCCGTGCGCGGCGATTTCGGTCGGCTGACGAAACACGACGCACGCCTGAAACTGGGAATCGACGGACGGCCTCTCGTGGTCTCCTTCTGGGGCTCTCTGGGAGCGGAACACATGAACGAGATGATTCTCGACTTCATCGAAATGAACGCTCGGAGCCGTCTGTTTAACCATATCCACGCCACCGGCGGCGGCGAGGCGGTCCACAAGGCTCTCAAAGACAAGCTCGCCGGTCGGCGCGTCACGTCGCCCCTGCCGCAATGGATTGACATCCGGCCTTACATCGCCAACATGGCGGAAGTGATGGCCGCGGCCGACCTCATTTTGTGCCGCGCCGGCGCCTCCACGATTGCGGAGCTGACGTACCTCGGCAAGCCCGCTCTCATCGTGCCGTCGCCTAACGTGGCGAACAACCACCAATTAAAAAACGCGCGCCGGCTGGAAGCAGTCGGCGGCGCGGTTGTGCTTGAAGAAAAGGATTTAACGGGCGAAAAGCTCTATGAAACCGTTCGCCGTCTTCTCATCGACCTGCCGGGCCTTGCCCGGATGAGCCAAGCCATGAAGAGCCTGGGGGTTTCGGATTCGGCAAAGAGAATAGCGGAGCTCATATTTTCTGCCTGCTGATTAACGAAAGACAGCCTGCGCTCATAGTATACGGCATAAAGAGATAATTATGCTGTTTCGGGGGTTTACTATGAGTATCATACGTATTGAAGGCGGAATCCCGCTGGAAGGGACCGTCTCTATCCATGGCGCGAAAAACAGCGTCCTGCCGATTATGGCCGCGTCGCTCCTTGCTGAGGGGGAGACGATATTACATAATTGCCCGAACCTGAGCGATGTGGACGCCGCAATCAGAATCCTCGTACATCTCGGCTGCCGTGTCTGGCGTGACGGCGAAAAAGTCGCCGTGGATTCTTCGACGCTGGATAAAAGTGCTATCCCGCACGAGCTGATGCGGGAAATGCGCTCCTCCGTGATTTTCCTCGGAGCGATACTGGCCCGAAGCGGAGAAGCCATCCTCTCCATGCCGGGGGGCTGTGAGCTGGGTCCCCGTCCCATCGACCTTCACCTTAAAGCCCTGCGGGAAATGGGCGCGGAGATTTACGAAGAAGGCGGCAACATCGTCTGCAAAGCGAAAAAGCTGCGGGGCTGCCGCATTAACCTCGACCTGCCCAGCGTCGGCGCCACCGAGAACATCATGCTGGCTGCCTCCCGCTGCGAAGGCACCACGATTATCACAAACGCCGCCCGGGAGCCGGAGATTTGGGATTCGCAAAACTACCTGCGCCGTCTCGGTGTCAACGTATCCGGCGCAGGCACATCCGTCGTCACCATTGAAGGCCACGGACCGGCCCAGAGCGCTGAGCACTGGGTGATACCGGACCGCATTGTCTCCGCCACATACTTAGCGGCGGCCGCCTCCTCCCGCGGGCATATCCTGCTGGAAAACGTCATCCCCTCGCATTTTGCCACCGTCACCGAAGCCTTAGCGGAGATGGGGTGCGATATAAGGATCGGGCGGACCACTGTTGAAATCAAGACCACCCGGCGGCTCAAGGCGGGCCGGCCCATCATCACCCGTCCGTATCCCGGCTTCCCCACGGACGCCCAGCCCCCGCTGATGGCAGCGTCCCTCAAGGCGGAGGGGACGACGGTATTCGTGGAGAACATCTTTGAAAACCGCTATCGCCACGCCCACGAGCTGCGGCGCATGGGCGCGGAAATAAAAATCGAAGGCCGCGTGGCCATCGTCAGCGGTGTAGACAGGCTTTTCGGCGCCCCCATGACAGCAACGGACCTGCGG
>DUPW01000086.1 GCA_012838125.1 Papillibacter sp. | reverse complement strand
GCCCCCCCCCGCCCTCTCCCGCCGCACAAGCCGCGGTGCGGCGGCGCCCTTGACGGCGTACAGGCAGAGGGCGGAGAGGCTGAAAAACCCGCAGGTGACGAAAAAGGCGCTGTCTGTGCCAAAGGCCTGCACAAAGGCGCCCGCCAATGCCGGCATCACAAGGCTGACCACGCCTAAGCCGCCTGTGAGCAGGCTGTTTCCCTCTAAAATCCCCCTTTGCCCCGACACGGCGGCGAGCATGCGTCCGCGGGCGGGGCTGTAGAGCACGTCGAGGACGCTCATGAGGAGCAGGGCGGCCGTCACCTGCCACGCCCCGCGGCAAAGGAGAAACAAAAGCGTAAAGACGGCCCGCAGTGCGTCATATAAGATTAGCAGTCCCCTCGGCTGCGTGCTGTCCCCGATGCAGCCCGCCGCAAGGGAGAAAAGCACCCCGGGCAGCGGCGCCATTAAAACCCCCAGTCCCGTATCAAGACCTGAGCGGGTGCTGTCTAGCAGCAGGCGCGCCGTGGCGATAGTCTGTAGGGACGCCGCCGCCCCCGCCAGTATCTGGCTTAAAAAGAACAGCCCGTACGGTTTTTTGCGCAAGAGTCCAAAGCCAGCTTGTCTCATGTCCATCTCCCGCTTTCCTCATTGTTTCATCTTATGAAGCGGAAGGTGCCCTTCATGCGCCGCGCCGGACTGTAACATTTATTGGTTTCATAAAGAATTGGACGCGGCGCAAACTGTATGGGGCAAGAGACTTCAGGGAAGTAGGTGGATTATGGTAAAACGTGTATTCTCGTTTTTCATCCTTCTGACCCTCTGCGCCGGTGCGCGCGCCGGGGCGGTTTCCGCCAAGGCGTATGCCCTCGTGGAGGCGGAAACGGGGCGCCTGATTACGGGCGCGAACGTGAGCGAGCGCCTGCCCATGGCGTCGACCACAAAGATTATGACGGGGCTTCTCGCCTGTGAGTCCGGAAGGCTCGACGAAGAGTTTGTCGTGCCGGAGGAGCCGCTGCGGGTGGAAGGCTCGTCGATGGGCCTTGTCCCCGGTGAGCGCATCACCCTGAGAGACCTAGTCTACGGCCTGATGCTCGAATCGGGAAACGACGCAGCCAACACGATTGCCTATCTTCTGGAAGGCTCCATTGAGGCCTTTGCCGAAAAGATGAACGAAAAGGCAGAAAACCTCGGCCTTGAAAACACCCACTTTGATAACCCCTCGGGCCTGGACGGGCCCACCCATTACACAACGGCTTTAGACCTTGCCCGCCTCGGCGCCCACGCCATGCAAAACGAGGATTTTGCCGACATCGTCTCCACGTGGGAAAAGCGGGTGCCCTATAACGGCATCCAAAACGGGCGCCGGCTCGTTAACCACAACGCCCTGCTCAAGCAGTACGAGGGGACCCTCGGCATCAAAACGGGCTTTACGAAGAAAAGCGGACGCTGCCTCGTCTCCTGCGCCAAACGAAACGGCGTCACCCTCGTGGTGGCGACCTTAAAGGGCCCCGACGACTGGAACGACCACAGGTCTCTGCTCGATTACGGCTTTTCTGTTTTAAGGCGCACGCGCCTTTTAAGAGCCAAGCCGGATATTCAGGCTTCTATCGTCGGCGGCGTGAAGGACACTATTCGGTGCAGCTTCGACGAGGAAAACCTCGAGGCGTCCTTAAGTGACAAAGAACTGCCGCAGGTAAAAACGCACATCCTACTCCGCCCGTTCTACTACGCCGCCATATCAAAGGGGCAGAAGCTGGGTGAAATCGTCTTTACTTTGGATGACGTGGTGCTCGTCTCCCGTCCCATATATGCGGCGGAACCGGTGGAGCCCATATCCCCCAGTAAGCTCAAAGGCCTGCTCAGATCCATCTTTCCGTAGGAGGGATAAGGCATGTCCCGCGTAAAGCGCGCTATAAGCCGCCTTGTCACAGCGGCGCTGATTGCAATGGTTCTTTGCGGCTTTGCATCGGCGGCGGAGAAAGAGAGCATCCCCGGCGGCATCAGCTTTGCCATACCTGAAGACGGCTGCGCCCTGTTCGTGGACCTTGACAGCCGCCGCTTAACCGTCTTTTTAGACGGTTCGGTGCTCGCCACCTACCCCGTCTCCGGCGGCAAGTCGGAGACGCCCTCCCCCGTGGGTACATGGACGATTGTGAGCATCGCCAGCTGGGGCGAAGGCTTCGGCGGCAGCTGGCTGGGTCTGGACGTGCCCTGGGGTACCTACGGCATCCACGGGACGAAGACGCCCTGGGTGGTGGGCCAGAAAAACGTCTCCCACGGCTGCATCCGCATGCGGGATGAGGACGTGGCGAAACTGAAACGAATCGTGTCCCTGGGCACCGTGGTGCACATCCGCCACAATTCCCTGCCCTTCCGCCCCCTGAAAAACGGCATGATTGGCAGTGACGTCCGCCGGGTGCAGGCCATGCTCCGAACCCTCGGCTTCTACAGCGGCACGGCGGACGGCATCTTCGGAAACGACACCATGCACGCCGTCACCGCCTTCCAAAAGGCCCACGGCCTCAACCCGGACGGCGTCGTAGGCTACACCACATTCGACCTTATGGCAAGCCTCACCTCGTAAAAGGGGATGGGGACAGCCACACAATCTCCCACCCGTCAATAAAATGGTATGAATGGCTTTTACTTGAGCCAAAGACGAAAAGGGGGATTTTATGGAGACTTTGTTTATCGGCTCAACCGGCCCGGACGTGAAGCTCCTGCAGGCTGTGCTGAATACGATTGGGTATTCTGCCGGCCCTGTGAGCGGTGCGTTTGGGCCGGAGACGCGGCAGGCGGTGGTGGCCTTTCAATCGGCCTTCGGCCTTACGATAGACGGCGTCGTGGGCCCTCAGACATGGGCGGCGCTGGAGCCCTTCCTGCTGGGCTACTTTACATACACCATCCGGCCGGGTGACACCCTGTGGAAAATCGCCCAGCGGTACGACACCACCATAGACGCCATCGTCACGGCCAATCCGGGGCTGGACCCGGACTATCTCGTGGTGGCACGGCGCATCGTCGTCCCTTTCGGGTACGACCTCGTCTTCTCCGACATCGACTACACCTACGACATCATGCAGCGCATCATAAGGGGCCTGAACGTGCGCTACCCGTTTCTTGAAGCGGGCTCCATCGGGCAGAGCGTTATGGGTAAGGACCTCACCCTCGTGCAGATGGGCTTCGGGGACAATCACGTCTCCTACAACGCCTCGCACCACGCCAACGAGTCCATCACAACGCCTGTGCTGCTGAAATTCATCGAGCGGGCCTCAAAGGCCTACGCCACGAACACCCGCCTCGGGGACTACGACATGCGGGATCTTTTTGCCCGCACCCGCTTTTCTATCATCCCGATGGTTAACCCCGACGGTGTGGATTTGGTGGCCTACTGGCCTAACTACACAAACCCCGCCTACTCGGAGGCGGAGCAGCTGAACAGGACGGGGCTGCCCCTGCCCAGCGTGTGGAAGGCCAACATCCGGGGGACGGACTTAAACCTCAACTACCCCGCCGGATGGGAAAATCAGAAGGAGGAGGAGCTTGAGCAGGGCATCACCGGCCCCGGCCCCCGGGACTACGGCGGCCCCAGCCCCCTCTCCGAACCGGAGACGCAGGCCATGGCCGCCTTCACAAGGGCAAACGATTTCCGCCTCGTCATCGCCTACCACACACAGGGGGAGGTCATCTTCTACACCTTCAACAACCTCCAGCCGCCTGAGTCCCGCCCCATTGCGGATCTGTTCGGTCAGGTAAGCGGCTACGCCGTATCGGAAAACCCGACAGAGGCCTCCTGGGCGGGGTATAAGGACTGGTTTATTCAGGATTTCGGCCGCCCGGGCTTTACCGTTGAAGCGGGACTGGGCGTAAACCCCATTCCCATGACCCAGTTTAACCGGATTTATGAGCAGAACGAGGAGCTGCTCATCCTCGGCGGCTACGTTTAGGCGCGCCAATTACCTTGTTAATAACACCAAACGCACTCCCTCCATCTTGGTCAAAATGCGAGAAATGCGGCGCGCGCATGGCGCATTCACCAAAGGACCACTCTCATTTCTGACGAATTTTCCAATTAAAAACGGGGCGCTCAG
>DUPW01000085.1 GCA_012838125.1 Papillibacter sp. | reverse complement strand
GGCGGTTCGTCCGCCGCGGGGTTTTCTTTTCTCTCTTGGAGGCTTAGCTCAGCTGGTTAGAGCGCCTGCTTCACACGCAGGAGGTCGATGGTTCGAGTCCATTAGTCTCCATTGTGTCCCCACAGCCTAAATTTTTTGATTATGAATGTATCGCGTGCGAAGTCACGGGATTATTCGTTTTACTTTGCTTTCAAAAGCGGCTGCGTTATATCTTTGAATCCCTACACTTAAACTCACCAAAAAAACGCCTTGGGAATACCCGGGCGTTTTTTTGCATTTAGCGTTTCCGTTCATGCGACTTCTTTCGCCCCTCTATGCCCTTCGTACCACAAAAGCGCCCTGATACATATATATAGTAAGGGCACCCATGATATTGCCGCTACCTTAGCCGCCCTCACACCAGTGTCAAATTCCGCGCTTTTGGCTTGTGGATAACAGAAACGAAAGCGCATTAGGCTGGTTCGCTAGTCGATTCTTCGAGCCGGCCTGAAAGGAGTAGAAATGGACGAGAAACTGCTGCCTTGCCCCTTCTGCGGAGCGGAAGCAAAACTGCTTTGTCTCTCCGGCGCCTATCGGGTTGTGGATACAAACTACAAATGCGATATCCAGCCGAATGAAAAGTGGTTTGCCACCGAAGAGGAAGCCATTGCCGCCTGGAACGCGCGCAAGCCCGACATCGTCTACTGCCGGGACTGCAAATACGGCAAACAAAACGCCTTCCAAGTGGGTCTGGTGCTCTGTCAGAACGAATTTTTCCGCCGCTATCGGCTCTTCTCCTACGACGACTACTGTTCGTTCGGCGAAAAACGCGCATCCGACGAAAACGATACATAAATCTGGCCGCGCTCGGTAACCTTAGGTTCATACGGCGCGGCCTTTTCATCCTCGCCGCGCAGCAGGCGTCACAATCTCCAACTAATGGCAATATCTCTAGCTCATTTTTAGGTATTTGTAACAAATTTCGTTTAATTAGGCTATTAATGAAAAAAAGTGTTACACTTTGTCGAAAGCTGTGGTAAAATCCTTAATGAATTTCGGCTTGTTTTGCCGGAAGTCCGCTAAAGTGTCTTTCCGCGGAATTCCGGCATATCCGCATGCCCGAAAGTTGGACAGGCCCACACCGAGGCCACACTGAATTAGAGGAGGATATTGAAACATAATGGAAACGAAGGTAACCGGTTGCTTGCCAGATGAGAGGCCGCCATTCTGGAAACTCATCCTCTACGCGCTGCAGCAGATTGTCGTCATGTTCCCCGCCACCATTCTCGTGGCGCTGATTTCCGGCTTCCATCTCGACACGACGATTTTTGCAAGCGGTCTTGCCACACTGTGCTTTATTCTCGTTACAGGCCGAAAAATCCCGCTCTACTTCGGTTCGAGCTTCGCCTATCTCTCCGCCATCATCGGGCTTACGGGAGGCGTCGAGTTCGGTCACGTCATGTCCAACGAGATGATTTCCGCCGTTCAGTTCGGTATCATGGCGTCCGGTCTTGTATCTATCGTGGCGGGCCTTATCGTGCGCCGCTTCGGCCGTGACAAAATCGAGAAAGTCCTGCCGGCTCCGGTTACCGGCTCCGTTGCGATAATCATCGGCCTGACCCTTGCGGCCACCGCGCTGGCCGACGCCGCCCCCGTTCAGGGCGTCGAGGGCATCACAGGTTCCGACTGGGTCTGGGTCGTCTCCCTCATTACCCTGCTGGCGACGATTTTTGCCTCCGTATACCTCAAGGGCATATGGGGCCAGCTGCCCCTTCTCATCGGCCCGGCCATCGGCTGCCTTGCGGCCTTTGCGGTCTACCTCATCACGGGCGAGTCCATGTTCCGCACCCTTCCGGAAGGGGCCACCTCGGGTCTGACGCTTATCCCCGGGCTCCTCTCCGTCCCCCATATCACCCTGCCGCGTTTTTCGTGGACGGCCGTGGCGGCACTTATGCCCATCGCCTTGGCCACCATTCCGGAGTCCACGGCGCACGTCTTCCAGCTTGATATCTATGTCAACGACTTAGCGCGCAAAAAGGGCAAGAAGCCATACGACATTGGCGACCGCCTTGGCGATAACCTCATTGGCGACGGTATCGGTGACATCATCGCCGGCCTCATCGGCGGCCCGGGCGGAACCAACTACGGCGAAAACATCAGCGCCATGGCCATCACCCGCATCTTCTCCGTCCCTGTGCTGATTTGCGCCGCCATTCTCGCCATGATTATCTCCTTCTTCACCCCCATCGTTAACGTCATCTACGCGATTCCCCAGGCCGTTATCGGCGGCATTGAAATCTACCTTTTCGGCGCCATTGCCGCACAGGGTATCGCCATTATGATTGAAAACAAAGCCGACATGTTCGACGCAAAGAACATCGCCGTCATCGCTGTGATTATGATTATCGGCCTCGGCGGCCAGTACCAGTTCGGCGGCACCATCCCCTTCTTCGGCATCGGAGTGCCCTGCGTCGCCGGCGCGGCGATTGTGGGCATCGTGCTCAACCTCCTGCTTTCCATCGGCCGAAAGACGGAAAAGGCGTAACACTTAAGCTCCTTAGCCTTATAACAACAAACATCGGCATAGTCTGGCACGTCGCCGGCTATGCCGATGTTTTTATCCCCATATGTAAACACGCCATTTTATGATACAATTCTTGCGATACCGCGTCTGAGGAAACAGGCAGTCATCCTATGCAAAGAGGAATCATGCCATGAAATATGAATTTGACGGCGTCATCACACAGCTTGACGGCAAAATCAAGTGGGTGTTGTCAATTTCCCCTATTCTACTGAGGCAGAGTATGGCCTAAAAGGGAATATTCCCGATCTGATAACGGTGGACGGGCACAGCTTTGAGCATACCCTTCTGCCCTCGAAAAACGGCCATTATCTGGTGTACAGTGAGTTTATCAGGCAGGCCGCGGGAAAAGACATAGGCGATACTGTGCATGTAACCTTGGAAAAGGACACAAATAAGCGGAAATACCTCGTGCCGCCCCACATTGAAAAGACGCTCAGAGACGGCGGCGTATTCGAGGAGTTTATGCGACAGCCGGACTACTTAAAGCGTGAACAGGTCAATTACATCGAGGTTGCAAAAAGGGAAGAAACGAAGCAAAACAGGCTAAATAGGCTGATTGCTCAGTTGGACAAGGGAAAGTGACGAGCGCCCGCCATAAAGGGATTACAAAAGACTGCACGAAGAGCAAAGCCTCTCGGTGCAGTCTTTTGTAGCAAGGCGCCGCAAGCGGGGGCTTTGCGGAAACACGCACGCCAGTATTCCGGAAAGTGGGTCAGTTTGAGTCTGTCCGCACCGGGATTGGGAACGCCTTAAAAACATAAAACCCCGCCGGATGGCGGGGTTTTCTTTACGTACTAATTGCTTGCCTGCGGGAGCAGGTATTTTTCTTTGTATTCTCTGTATTTGGCTTCAAAGTAGTCGCTGTCCACGTTGCGAATCCGCTCGATATACCCGTGGGTGTCAAAGCCGGACTCACGCGCGTGCAGGATCCATATCGCCACGTTCGAGCAGTGGTCCGCCACGCGTTCGTACGTGTTGATGATGTCGGACAGGATGAAGCCAAGCTCGATGGTACATTGCCCGTTTCTCAGGCGATGTATATGGCGCTTTTTGATGCTCTCGTTGAGCTTGTCGATGACTTCCTCTAAAGGCTCCACGTCCTTCGCCTTCTCGATGTTCTCCGTGGTGAACACATCAAAGGCCATGCTCACAATTTCCTCAATGGCGGCAGTGAAGACCTTCAGCTCGGCCATGGCCGCTTTCGAGAACGCCAGCTCTTTTTCATGCATTTCCCGTGCCGCCTGCATGATGTTTGTGGCGTGGTCGGAAATGCGCTCAAAGTCGCCGATGCAGTGGAGCAGGATTGAGATGGTTTTCGAGTCTTTCTCCGAGAGGTTCTTGCTGCTGAGCCTCACGAGGTACGTTCCCAACTCGTCTTCGTATTTGTCGACCCGTTCCTCAAGCTGGCAGACTTCCTCGGCCCCTTCCTCGTTATAGTGCTTTAAAAGCCCCATCGCCTTAAAGAGCGACCTTTTCGTAATCTCCGCCATCTTGATGGCGACGCTTCGCGCCTGCTGTGTGGCCACGGCCGTCTTATCAAGGAAGCGGACATCCAACAGCTTAAACTCGTTCGTATCCTGAAGAAGCTCGTCCGTTTTATCCGGCAGGGTAAGGTACGCCAGTTTCTCAAGGAATTTCGTCAGCGGGAGAAGGAGGAGGGCTGTCGTGATGTTAAAGATGCTGTGAATCGTGGCAACGCCGGCCGGCGTGAGGGTATCATTGAAGAAGCTTAAGTTGACTGCGGCCTTCACGGAGTAGATGACAATCATAAAGAAGACGGTGCCGATTACGTTAAAGTACAGATGCACCAACGCGGCGCGGCGGGCGTTTTTGTTTGCTCCGATGGAGGAGATAAGCGCCGTGACGCAGGTTCCGATGTTCTGGCCCATGATAACCGGCAGCGCCACCGAAAAGCTCACCGTTCCCGTGGCGCAGAGGGCCTGCAGAATACCCACGGAGGCGGAGGAACTCTGAATGACCGCAGTGAGCACCGCGCCCACCAGCATACCAAGCACGGGGTTCGTGAACATCGTCATGGTGCGGCCAAATTCGGGTAGATTCGCGAGAGGCTTGATGGCGTCGCTCATCATCTTCATGCCGAACATGAGGATGGCAAAACCGATAAAAATCGAGCCGACGTGTTTCTTTCTGTCGCTCTTGAGGAAGACGATGAGAATCACGCCGATAAGTCCGAAAACAGCGGCGAATGTCTCAGGCTTGAGAAGCTGGAAGATGGCGCTGTCGCCTTCTATTGCCGTCAGGCTCAAAACCCACGCCGTAATCGTCGTTCCCACGTTGGCGCCCATGATGACGCCAATGGCCTGGGAGAGCTTCATAATACCGGAGTTGACGAAGCCGACGACCATAACCGTCGTCGCCGAGGAGGACTGAATCACAGCCGTGACGGCTGCTCCCAGCAGGAGTCCCTTGACCCTGTTGGATGTAAGCCGCCCCAACAGCCGCTCGAGTTTTCCGCCGGACGTTTTTTCAAGCCCGACACCCATCTCGTTCATGCCGAACAGAAAAAAAGCAAGCCCGGCAATGAGTTGCAGCACATTCATTATGCCCATACTGTTACCTCTCCCGATGCGCTTCTGAGTCGAGTTTATTATAACATAGCGCACCTTCATTCGTGCACGCTTTTAGGCCCTTTTACAACAATTCTATATTTCTGTCGATTTCCGTCTCATTCGTCCCATCTTTTTTCAACATTTCATCATAAATGCGCCTAAATAGCACCCATTTTAAGGCCCCTATCTTCTGATTATCTCCATTTTTGCCTGGAATTTACGGGTTCGGCGCCTTGCAAGAAAACCCAATGAAAGCAATAAAGCCGGCAAAAAG
>DUPW01000084.1 GCA_012838125.1 Papillibacter sp. | reverse complement strand
GGCCGACTCGCACATATCCACGTGCATGAACTTGTGGGCCTGAACGCTGCAGCCGATGGGGGCCACGCCGATGGCCTCTCCCCGCCGCCCCATTTCCTCCAGCACCTCCATGATAATCCGGTGGGCGATGCCGTGGGTACAGCCGGGGCAGTAGCTCGTTTCAACGTCCGTCATGCCCTGTGTGTAGGTAAATACAGGCTTCATCCTCTCCACCTCCCGTTAAAGCCCGCGCAAAATGGCTTCGGCGCGGTCAGCGATTTCAAGAGAAGAGGGGACCATGCCGCCTGTTCGGTGGATAAGCCGGATAGGCAGGCGCCGCCCTACGCCGATGCGCACGTCGTCTATCATCTGGCCCATGGAGAGCTCCGCAGAGATGACCACTTTCGCCCTCTTTCCGATTTCGTCAAAGGCTTTGTATGGGAAGGGCCACAGGGAAATGGGGCGAATCAGCCCCGCTTTGATGCCGCGCCCTTCTAGAATCTCCATGGCCTCCCGGGTCAGGCGGGAGACCGTTCCGAAGGCCACGAACACAATCTCCGCATCCTCAAGGTCCGCTGTCTCATAGCGGCAGAGCTCCTTTTCCGCCCGGGCGTATTTCTCAAAGAGCTTTTCCACGTGGGCCTCCAGCTCCTCCGGTTGCAGGCGCAGGGATTTGATAAAGCGCCGGCGGGCGGGGTCCTTACCGTAGCCGGTGAGGGCCCAGGGTTTACGCTCTGCGATTTCGTCGTACGGGGTAAAGGGCCGGGGCTCCGGCAGAACGACAGGCTCCATCATCTGGCCTAAAATCCCGTCGGCAAAGATGGCCACGGGGTTTTGCCACGTATCCGCAAGAGGGATAGCCTCGTAGATGAGGCCCACCGCCTCCTGAATACTGGCGGGGGCGAAGACGATGATGCGGTAGTCGCCGTTTCCGCCGCCCCGGGTGGCCTGAAAATAATCCGCCTGGCCCGGCTGAATCCCGCCGATGCCGGGGCCGCCCCGGGAGACGTTGAGTAGTACCACAGGCAGCTCCGCCGAGCAGAGAAAGCTCAGCCCCTCCTGCATAAGGGCGATGCCGGGGGAGGAGGAGGAGATGAACACGCTCCCGCCCGCCGCCGCTGCGCCATAGGCCATGTTGATGGCGGCAAGCTCACTCTCCGCCTGCAGGAAAGCCCCGCCGCGACGGGGCAGCTCCCGGGACATATATTCCGGAATTTCATTCTGAGGCGTGATGGGGTAGCCGAAGTAGAACTGCGCCCCGCCGCGAATAGCCGCCTCGGCGAAGGCCTCGTTGCCCTTCATGAGCACCTTTTCCCGCGTCATACCGGCACCACCTCCTCCTTGAAGATGGCGATGGCGCCGTCAGGGCAGACGAGGGCGCAGGATTGGCACCCGATGCACCTTTCCTCGTCAGCCATCCCGGCGGGGGCGTATCCCTTGCTGTTGAGCCGGGCACTCATTTTAATAATCTTCTTCGGGCAAAAGGACAGGCACAGCTGACAGCTTTTGCACCGTTCCCGGTCAAACCGGACGTGGAATCTGGCCATAAGAATTCTCCTCGATTGCATAGTATCTCCTCGGGGAGGGGGTGCTGTATCGGCAGCGCATCGGGGCAGGACGCTTAGCGGTCAAGCCACGACGCGCGCATGTGCAAGCCAAGGGGGAGCAGGTTGCCTGAGATATGAAGTTCGTGGGGCGAGAAGACCGGCGCGGGGTACGTGGTGAAAAACAGGCGTTTGCCCATCTCGTGGCAGAGCTTTTGGGCGAGGGCATATCCGCGGCAAATATCCTCCACCGCCGTCTCCCGCAAAAGGTGGGTGTTATTGATAACGCCTTCGATAACAAGGCCCGTTTCCGCTTCAATGGCCTCAAGATGCGCCCGCGCCTGCGGTGTGGTGCGGGTCTCGTAGCGGTTAAAGTTCACCACGGCTAAAACCGCAATATCCTTTGCCACAAGGTATTGCTTAAATTGATTGAGCACCCGGGCGCCGCTGTCGTTCCCGCCGGCGTCAATGATGACGCGGCAGTCTTTGTCCTCCAGCGGGGCCCGGACGGTGGCTGACAGGGCCGGAAGCTCCGCGGTGATTTCCGTGTCGTACACGCTGCCGTAAACAGGTATGCCCGCATCTTCCAAAAGGGCACGCTTTTCGCGGGAGCGGAAGTAGGGGTTTATGATGTCAAGGTCCACCAGGGCAAGGCGCTTGTAGGGGCGGTGCTCCTCGGCGGCAAGGCGCAGGGCAAGGCTTACGGCAACTTCTGTTTTCCCGCTGCCGTAGTGGCCCGTCATCACGAGGATTCTCTTATTGTCGGGGACAAGGGGGGGGTTGCCCATGGGTTCACCTGCCTTTTTCCTTTGCCACAGCTTTTTTACAGTATACGCTCCGGCCCGTCCACTTTGCAAGGCGGAATCATCATTTTACGGGGAAAATGGCAAAAAAAGGGGCGGACCAATCCGGCCCGCCAAAGAAAGGGTTGTGGGATAAAGATATGAGCTTACGTTCCGGCTTCCATTAATGGAGATGGCGGAACCGCGGCATCCTCATGCCATTGGATAAGCTGTACTGACATCATAGCGCAATTAACAATATTTGTAAAGGGTTAAATTGCGTTGTTTTCTGACTACTTTTGTCGAAAACGGGGAGAAAATTACTCTTTACCCGCCTGCATAGTGAGGTAGGCGTTGATAAACCCGTCCAAATCCCCGTCCATCACCGCGCTGATGTTGCCGTTTTCGAAGTTCGTGCGGTGGTCTTTAACGAGGGTGTAGGGCATGAAGACGTAGGAGCGGATTTGGCTGCCCCACTCGATTTTCATCTGCTCGCCCTTAATGTCGCTGATTTTCTCCAGCTTTTCCCGCTCCTTGATTTCAACGAGCTTGGAGCGGAGCATGCGCATGGCCACTTCCCGGTTCTGGTGCTGGCTGCGCTCCATCTGGCAGGCCACGACGATACCCGTGGGGATATGGGTGATGCGCACGGCGCTCTCCGTTTTGTTCACGTGCTGGCCGCCGGCACCGGAGGAGCGGTATGTGTCCACCTTCAGGTCCTCCGGCCGGATTTCCACTTCCACGTCGTCGGAGATGAGGGGCGTGACCTCTACGGCGGCAAAGGAGGTATGACGCCGGCCCGACGAATCGAAAGGGGAGACGCGCACGAGGCGGTGGATGCCGCTTTCGCTTTTTAAGTACCCATAGGCGTTTTCGCCCTCAATTTCAATGGAGGCGGACTTGATGCCGGCCTCCTCCCCGTCCAGATAGTCCAGAACTTTGTACTTCATCCCGTGCCGCTCGGCCCAGCGGGTGTACATGCGGTAGAGCATCTCCGTCCAGTCCTGGGCCTCGGTGCCGCCGGCGCCGGCGTGGAAGGAGACGATGGCGTTGGAGTTGTCGTACTCCCCCGTCAGGAGGGTGGCAAGGCGCGCCTGCTCCAGACCCTTCTCAAAGGCGGCGTATTCCTCCTGCAGCTCCGGCAGGAGGGACTCGTCCTGCTCCTCGATGCCCATCTGGCAGAGGGTGATGAGGTCGTCCCACTGTAAGGTGAGTTTCTTGTAGCCTGAGATTTTCGTCTTGAGCTGCTTGATGCGCTGCAGCACCTTCTGGGAGCGCTCTAAATCGTTCCAGAAACCGTCCTGACCGCTTTCTTCTTCGAGTTTTTGAAGCTCCGCTTCCGCGGCGTCCAGCTTGAGGGCTTCCCCGAGCCGCTCGAGGGTGGGGCGGAGGGCGTTTATCTTTACTTTGTAATCGTCAAACTCTATCATAACGTGTCCTGCTCTTTCATGAGGAGTGTTTCATTGGTGAAAACTTCGCCGCTCGAAAATCGGGCGGCGTAGATAAAGAATATTATACAAAAATCTTTCAAAAGAGTAAAGCCGAGGCGCAAATTTCACAGCCCCGGCGCATCCCAAATCACATAGATGGAACGACACGTTCGCTCGGAGGAGCAGGCGTATCGCCGTAAATCAGGTCATCCACATCCTGGGCGGGTGTTTTATCGGTATCGGCCGGGTCGATGGTGCGGTAAAGCATACGCTCACTCCCCTAAAAAGTAATAGTAACTTTATTATATGCGCCCGGATGGGAAATGTACCTGAAAATTGCGCCGGAGAAATCCGTCTTTTATGCGTGGATTCGGGCGGTGGAGCTGCAGAATCTGCCGTAAAGGGGAAAATGCGCGGTGGGGATAGGGCGCCAGCCCGGCTGCGGCAGGGCGTGGCGGCCGTTACGATACTAACGCGCCGCTTCGCAGGACGAGAAGGGCCAGCTGCGGATTGTTGAGAAAACGGGGGTAGCCCGTGCGGTTGCCGATACCGCGGGAGACGAACAGGGTGGTACTCTCCTGGGTGTAAATCCCGCTTGTGTAGGTGGGGAGCCACTCCCGGCTGGGGCCGATGAGCCCGTCCGTAAAGGGCAGGCGAATCATGCCGCCGTGGGCGTGCCCGGCGAGGATGAGGTCCACCCCCAGGGGGGCCAGACGGGGGAGATAGCGGTTTCTGTGAGCCAGCAGGATGAAGTAAGGGGCGTCCCCCTCTTTTTCACGGATATGCGCCACAACGGCCTCCGGTTTCGGCATATCGTAAGGGCCGTTTGGATCGTCGATGCCGGCAAGGAGGATGTGCGCCCCGTCCCGCTTTAGGGGGAGGTATTCGTTACGCAGGGTGCGCACGCCGGCGTCACGCAACAGGGCAAATAAATCCTTGATGGCGCCGGAGTCCCACTCGTGGTTGCCCGTGACGTAATAAACCGGGGCGATGTCCACAAGCGCATAAAGCAGGGGCCTGACAATGTCAAGGTCGTCCTTGTTGTTGATAATGTCTCCCGTGATGGCGATGATGTCCGGCTTTGCTTTTTTGACTTTCTCAATGAGCGTCTTGTTATCCCGCCCGAACACGGCGGCGTGGACGTCGGACAGCTGCGCGATGGTGAATCCCTCGAAGGCCGGGGGAATTTTAGAGGAGGCGATGTCCACCTGCGTCACTTCGATACGGAAGTTGCTGTCAACGAGCAACAGAATAAAAAGCAGCGCAAGAATGAAAAGCGCCCGAAGCCAACGGCGGCGGCGCGGGCGCGGGCGCGGCCGGTGTTTTTCGTAAGTGGTGACAATCATGCTTCCCGATCACGAACGTAGGGGTGCTTGATGTTCGGGTCGGCCGTCTGGCGGAAGTCCACCTCAAAACGGTCGATAGACTTAATGAGGGCGGACAGGCTCTTAAACCCGTAGTTGCGGTGGTCAAAATCCGGCTGCTTTTTGAGGATGAGGTTGCCCAGCTCCCCCATGAAGACCCAGTCGTCGTCCCCGGCCAGGTCGGAGACGGAGTCCACGAGAAGCTGGATGATGGGCTCGGGGATTTTCGTGCGGGGCTTTATGTGACTGGCTGCATGGGGCGGGGTTTTCGTCTTGTGTTTATCAGCAGGTTTAGTCTTTTCATCGTCCGCCAGTTTTTCCTCGAAGGCGTCACGAATCACTTCAATGTAGGTGAACTTATCGCAGGCGGCGATAAAGGGGCTGGGGGTTTTCTTCTCCCCGATGCCCATGACCCGTTGGCCCGCCTCCCGCAGGCGGATGGCAAGGCGGGTAAAGTCACTGTCGCTGGAGACGATGACGAACCCGTCCGTCTTTTCCGTGTAGAGGATGTCCATGGCGTCGATAATCATGGCCGAGTCGGAGGAGTTTTTACCGAAGGTGTAGCTGTACTGCTGGATGGGGGTGATGGCGTGTTCCAAAAGAGCGTTTTTCCAACCGGAATTCATCGGATTGGTCCAATCCCCGTAGATGCGCTTGATGGTGGGCGTGCCGTAGATGGCAATCTCCTCCATCACGCTTTTGATGCAGCTGCGGGGTACGTTTTCCGCGTCAATCAAAACGGCGAGGCGAAGATTGCCGCCGGCGCTCAGTGCACTTTTAGACAAGTTATAATCCCTTCTTTCCCGGGGCGCTTTGTGTCTATGCGCCCGATTTGGCGGGTGTGCCTCTTTCATTATAAGAGAACGGGCGCGGCGTGACAATAGCTGGAGGTGAAGGCGCGGGCCTTTAAGCTATTTTATGCACCGGGGCGCACAAAACCCGTCGCATTTTGTCGTGAAGCAGCGGGTTTGGGCGGTGGGGCAGGGCGGTGGGCGTTAACGGAAAATTTACAAATGCCCCTTCTGTTTTCCAACACAAGGGGCCGCAATTGTCCGATATTGCACGAAAAGAGGGCGGTGTGATTGTTGAATATTCACAGGGGTTCGATATAATAAATATACACCGTGTCGCCTAACGTGCGCCGTGTTCGGTGCAGGCGGCATTTGGAATTTTGAGAAAGACAGCGAGAGTGACTATGAGTTATATCGTTTTTGAAAACGTCACAAAGGAATACAAGACGGGGGAAGTCGTCACGCAGGCGCTGCGGGGCGTGAGCTTTTCCATTGAAAAAGGGGAGTTTGCCGTCATCGTGGGTCCCTCCGGTGCAGGAAAGACCACGACGCTCAACCTCCTTGGCGGGATGGAGACCGTCACAAGCGGGACGATTGAGGTGGACGGGCGGTGCGTCAGCGCCCTGTCGAAAAGGGAGCTTACCGCCTACCGCCGGTACGACATCGGCTTCGTCTTCCAGTTTTACAACCTCATTCAAAACCTCACGGCGCTGGAAAACGTGGAGATTGCCACGCAGCTTTCCCGCAACCCCGTTGACGCGGCGGAACTTCTGCGGGAAGTGGGGCTGGAAGAGCGCCTGAACAACTTTCCGGCGCAGCTGTCCGGCGGGGAGCAGCAGCGCGTCTCCATTGCCCGGGCTCTGGCGAAAAGCCCGAAGCTGCTTCTGTGCGATGAGCCAACCGGTGCCCTCGATTACAACACGGGCAAGGCCGTCCTTCGCCTTCTGCAGGAGACGTGCCGGGTAAAGGGGATGACCGTCGTCGTCATCACCCACAATCAGGCCATCACGCCCATGGCGGATAAGATTATTTACATCAAAAACGGCGTGGCCGAGCGGGTTGAAGTGAACAGAAACATAAGACCGATTGAGGAAATCGAATGGTAAGGAAAGCGACGGTCAAAGACATCCTGCGCGAGATGATAAAAACGCGCAGCCGGTTTCTCTCCATTGCGGTGCTCATTTTCCTCTCAGCCGCCTTTTTTACAGGCCTGCGGGGGACGCGCCCCTCCATGCACTGCACTCTGGACGCCTACGCAGACGGCCACGCCATGTATGACATCCTCGTGCGCTCCACGTTGGGACTGACGCAGGAGGATATTGACACGCTAGGTGAAATCGAAGGCGTCTCCGCCGCGGCGGGGGCGCAGGTGGTTCACGCCCTTATTGCCCCCCTTCATGAGGACGCGGCGGAGACCGTCGTCTCACTTGAGACGATGGGGCAGGGCGGGCTTAACACGCCTAAAGTGCTGGAAGGGCGGCTGCCTGAAAAGGCGGACGAGTGCGCCGTTGAGGAGCTGTTTCTTGCGGGAACGGGCCTTCAAATCGGCGACCGCTTCGAGGTGCGCCACCTGCCCGAGGGGATGGAGGACGCATTGACCGCTTCGGAGTTTACCATCACGGGCCTTGTGCGCTCGCCCCTTTACGTCTCAAAGGCGCAGAGAGGGCCGTCCACCCTCGGTAGCGGCTCTGTGACGGCATACGCTGTGATTACGCCGGAGGCGGTGGCGCTTGAGTATTACACCGCGGCGTACGTCACCGTGGCGGGGGC
>DUPW01000083.1 GCA_012838125.1 Papillibacter sp. | reverse complement strand
TTAAATTCTGCCGTGTATCGTTTGTTCGGCACTCCTTTTGGCATAAAAACACCCCAATCGTTATTCAGTATACCATACTGTCTAACAATTGGGGTGCAGTTCAAAAACTTCCGAAGCCGGTATTTTGTTAAGGAGAACTGCTTTTGCCGGGTTACATACTCCGCATGGTGTTGATTTTAACGCCGGGGCCCATGGTGGAAGCCGTGACGCAGCTTCTGATGTATGTGCCCTTCGCTGCGGCGGGCTTCGCCTTAATGATGGCCTCGATAAGGGCGTTGTAGTTGTCGACGAGCTTTTCCACGCCGAAGGAGACTTTGCCGATGGGGCAGTGGATGATGTTCGTCTTGTCAAGGCGGTACTCAATCTTACCGGCCTTGATTTCCTTAACAGCCTGGGCGATGTTCGGGGTGACGGTGCCGGCCTTCGGTGTGGGCATGAGGCCCTTGGGACCGAGAATCTTACCGAGACGGCCAACGACGCCCATCATGTCCGGCGTGGCCACGACCACATCGTAATCGAAGAAGTTTTCCTTCGTGATTTTTTCCACCATCTCGGCGCCGCCGACGTAGTCGGCACCGGCGTCCAGAGCTTCCTGATGGCGCTCTTCCTTGCAGAACACGAGGACCTTGCGGGTCTTACCCGTGCCGTGGGGGAGAACGATGGCGCCGCGGACCTGCTGGTCAGCGTGGCGGGAGTCAACGCCCAGCTTCACGTGAAGCTCGACGGTTTCATCAAACTTGGCTTTGGAGGCCTTGATAACGAGTTCAAAAGCCTCGGCCGGGTCATACAGATGCGTTCTGTCAACGAGCTTGGCGCTCTCTTTATAATTCTTGCCTCTAAACATATCCTTAGCCCTCCGTTACCACGATACCCATGCTGCGCGCAGTGCCTTTAACCATGCTGATGGCGGCTTCAAGGCTGCTGGCGTTTAAGTCGGGCATCTTCAGTTCTGCGATTTTCTGCACTTCGGACATAGGAATCTTGGCGATCTTGTCGCGATGCGGCGTGCCCGAACCCTTTTCGATGTTGCAGGCCTTCTTGAGAAGGTTCGGCACGGGGGGCGTTTTGGTGACGAAGGAGAAGCTTCTGTCAGAATAGACGGTGATGACCACGGGGATCAGCATACCATCCTGGTTCTTTGTGCGCTCGTTGAATTCCTTCGTGAACAGACCGATGTTCACACCGTGCTGACCAAGCGCGGGGCCAACCGGAGGAGCCGGTGTTGCTTTACCGGCGGGAATCTGAAGCTTGATAATTCCTGTTACTTTGAGTGCCACAGGGGTGCACCTCCTGATATAAAATGTGGTGACACGCGGGGCCTCCCGCGTGGTTGAGCGGAGCGGGAACGCTCCTCCCACTTGCCGGCACCGGGCCGGCTATGCGAATTTACGCGAATAATCGATGTTTGGGACCGTTACTTAACGGCTTCGACCTGTTCAAAATCCAGGTCAACGGGCGTTTCGCGCCCGAACATGGATACGATGACGCGCACACGGGATTTGTCCGTCTCGATTTCCTCGACGGTTCCGATAAAGCCCGCCAGGGGGCCTTCGGTAATCTTCACTTCGCTGCCCACCTCGTAGCCGACGACGATTTCGTGCTTTTCGATGCCCAGCGAGTAGATTTCATCCTCCGTCAGCGGAATGGCTTTGTTGGCCGATCCGACAAAACCGGTGACGCCGCGCACGTTGCGCACGAGATGCCAGCTCTCGTCCGTCATGATCATTTTGACCATCACATAGCCGGGGAAGATTTTGCGTTCGACCGTTTTCGTCTGGGAGTCGTGGACTTCCGTAACGGTCTCCGTGGGGATGTTAATCTCGTGGATTAAATCCTGCATCTTTCTGTTTTCCGCGGCTTTGAGGATGGAAGCGCCAACAGCGTTTTCATACCCGGAATACGTGTGGACGACATACCATTTTGCTTCTTCGGACATAGCGCGGTTAACCTTTCAACAAGAACAGGGCGTTCACGATGTATGAACCCGCCTGATCCACAGCCCAAATGACGACAGCCGAAATCACCATAATCACAAGCACGACGGCCGTGTTGTTCACCATCTGCTTCGGCGTCGGCCAGATGACCTTTTTCAGCTCGCTCTTCATCTCGCGGAACCATTTTGCCACGCGGCTTTTGCGTCTCTTCTTATCCTTGGCAGGCTTTTTGCCCTTCTTATCGGACGGACTTACAGGCTCGCCCATGGGTTCGAGTCTTTCTTCAGACATGAATACACGTCCTTTCTGCACTCCGGCTTACTTCGTTTCGGTGTGGACAGTGTGTTTGCGGCAGAAGCGGCAATACTTGTTCATCTCGAGCTTATCCGGGGTGTTCTTCTTGTTTTTCTTGGTGTTGTAGTTGCGCTGTTTGCATTCGTTACAGCGGAGAACAACCTTTACGCGCATTTCGGCACCTCCATTTATTTTGCCTCCCTGCTTTGGATTGGCAGAAATTCGGCTGTTTTGCGTCATAATCTGTTTTTAGACACACAAAATAAACCTATCTGCCGACAGGTAAAGCGAGTATAGCATAAAATTGTGTAAACCGTCAACAGGTTCGGGTAAATTTGCACGAATTAATTATATTGTATCCCGGCGCAAAACCTTGACAGTTGACAGGGAAATAACGTAATGTTAACATACAGAAATTATTTGACCGAATCCGACGAATTTTTTAATCCGGCACTGCCCAAAATGCCGGAAGGAGGCGTTTTTTAGTGGACAATCAACTTGTCGTTGTTTTAGATTTCGGCGGCCAGTACAAGGAGCTTATTGCCCGGCGCGTGCGGGAGTGTTCCGTGTGCTCCGTGATTAAGCCGGGGGAGATGCCCCTGGAGGAACTTGCCGCCATGGAGCCCATTGGTATTATTCTAACCGGCGGGCCGGACAGTGTATACCGGGACGGCTCCCCAAAGTGCGACCCGAAGCTCTTTGAGCTGGGGATTCCCATTCTCGGTATCTGCTACGGCATGCAGCTGATGATGCACACCCTCGGCGGCGTGGTGGAGCCCTGCTCCGTGAGCGAATACGGCCGCACGAAGGTGACCGTGGACACCGCCTCCCCGATTTTTACCGGCATGGACAGGCAGCAGGTTGGCCTCATGAGCCATACCGATCAGGTAAACGCCCTTCCGGCGGGATTTGTATCCATCGCCCAGACGGGCCACTGCCCCAACGCCGCCGTGGCCGACCCGGTCCGGCGTCTGTACGGCATGCAGTTTCACCCCGAAGTGGAAAATACGCCCGGCGGCGCCCAGATGATTCGCAACTTCCTGTTTAACGTCTGCGGAGCGACGGGTGACTACAACATCGAAGACTACGAAGCCCGCATGATTGCGGAGATTCGTGATCAGGTGGGCGACGAGCACGTGGTGCTGGGTCTCTCCGGCGGTGTGGACTCCTCCGTCTGCGCCGCGCTCTTGGCGAAAGCCATTCCGGGGCGTCTGCACTGTATTTTCGTAGACCACGGACTCATGCGCAAAAACGAGGGAGACGAAGTGGAGGCGGCCTTCTCGGGGCGGGACCTGGATTTCATCCGCGTCAACGCCGAGGAGCGGTTCTTAAATCGCCTTAAGGGTGTGACGGATCCGGAAAGAAAGCGCAAAATCATCGGCGAGGAGTTCGTGCGCGTCTTTGAGGAGGAGGCGGACAAGCTGGGCGACATTCGCTTCCTTGCCCAGGGGACGATTTACCCCGACGTGATTGAGTCGGGCGTCAACTCCGCCGTGATTAAGAGCCACCACAACGTGGGCGGCCTGCCGGAGGATATCAAGTTTACGGGCCTTGTGGAGCCGCTTCGCGGCTTGTTTAAGGATGAAGTACGTGCCCTCGGCCGCCGTCTGGGTCTGCCGGACACCCTCGTCGACCGCCAGCCCTTCCCCGGTCCGGGGCTTGCCGTCCGCTGTATTGGCGAGGTGACGAAGGAGAAGCTCGATATGCTTCGGGAGGCGGACGCCATTTTCCGTGCGGAGATGAAGCGGAGCCGCCGCAAACCTGACCAGTATTTCGCCGTTTTGACGGATACCCGCTCCGTGGGTGTCATGGGGGATTCCCGAACCCACGGATACACCATCGCCCTGCGGGCCGTGAAAACCACCGACTTTATGACTTGCGAAGTGGTGCCCATCGCGCACTCGCTTCTCACGCGCACCGCCACGCGTATTGTGAACGAAGTCAAGGGCGTCTCTCGCGTGGTGTACGACATCACAGGAAAACCGCCTGCGACGATCGAGTGGGAATAAAGCTAAAATCAAAAGAGCTGCCAAAACAGGCAGCTCTTTTTGCGTCTTATGCGTCTACAAACCCCGTTCCTTCAGCCCCGAGACGATTTCCACGTACACGTCGCAGATATCCCTGACGCCGCCGCAGGACTTCTTGGAAAAGGGCCTTCTGCGCAGGTCGATGGCGTCGTAATGGGAGATGCCCCGAAAGACGTCGGAGCGGAGGGTGCGGGCGTTTTCTCCCCAGAGGGCGGACTCCTCGGAGACAATTCCGTCATTTGGCCCTTCGAGCCTGTTTACGAGGAAGTTAGCGGTGGACAAATGAAGGGCGGAGAGGGGATGGTTCATCACGCAGGCATAGCTTTGATAAAATACGTCCGGAACATCAGGGTTTCTCTGGTTAAATTCATCCATGCAGGCCGGTGTAAAACCCTCGTAGACCTTGAGGAAGTCGGGCCGCTTGTCGCCCAGAATCTTCATACTGGTGTTTGCGACGAACGCCACGGCGCTGAGCAAGACCTTCGGCATGCCCATGAGTCTGTCAACCCATTTCATCCCCCGGTGGGGCGTCGCCACGGTGGTGATGCTGGCGATTTTATCCCCGTACCCCAGGGAGGAGGCCGCCATCCGCGCATCAAGGCCGCCCTTTGAGTGGCCGATGATGTTGACCTTTTCGGCGCCGGTTTCGGCTAATATCTCGTCGATGCGGCTTATAAGATCCCGCGCGTTTGACTCCGTGGTGCCCCAGCCGTCCTGCTGCCCGTAATAAACTGTGGCGCCGCGCTGTATCAGGGCATCGGGAATCCGGCCCCAGTATATCGGGCGCTTAAAGTCCCTGAAACCGGCGCCGTGGACAAGGAGGATGGGATACTTCGTTTTGCAAGACTCCGGCATAGCGTCCCCTTTCAATCACACCTTCGCGTTTTCCGCGAAAACACAGTTTTACCCAGTTTGCAATAGATTGAACGGTTTGTCAAATGGTTTCGGAGAAGGGGAAGGCGTTGAGGGGTAAGCGGGCCAGTCTGATTTATATCTCCACGCCATTTCGTTGCTTTTGCAACGGAATAATATGGTAAGCCCGTTATAATGGCCTTAGAGGTGATCGCCATGACAATCACGCAAAGCCAGTTCCTGCAGAGCATCAGCGCATCAAAGGCCGACGTTTTCGTCCTCCACTGCACCGACCTTGTGGTGTACGACTCCGGCGCGGGTATCGTCTATGTGCCGCAATCCACATTTGAAAGCACTACCTTAAACCCCATGGGGGATTTCCGCACCCATTTAGGGCACTGCCTGCAGTGGAGCGGGCACGCCGTGGTGGAGGGGGCGTCCGTGGATATGTATAACGCGCTGGTGACGGCGGGGTATACCGGCGAGCTGTATGAAGCCGCCCGGGATTACGCCGTCTACAGGCTGAAAAAGCAGGCTGCGGCAAACGCACAATAATGCGGGCATCGGGCGCTTGAGGTCCATCTTGCGCATTTTCCGTTTTTGAGATATGATTTTATCATTATATTGAAAGAGGTGCACGCGAGTATGCGCATGAGTTCTCTTCCTCCCATCTACTCCCGCATTGCGCTGGATATTGCCTCGAAGATTGCGCGGGGAGAGATTAAGGA
Organism: Papillibacter sp.; assembly: GCA_012838125.1. Classification (GTDB taxonomy): domain Bacteria; phylum Bacillota; class Clostridia; order Oscillospirales; family Oscillospiraceae; genus Sporobacter. The sequence goes on along the minus strand of DUPW01000083.1, from coordinate 23,422 downwards.
GGGGGAAAGATTATCTGGACGCTCCCTCACGTCCAGCCAGTATCGCGTTTCACCGGAAACGGTTCGCCGCTCATTCCGGCTCCTTGCAGATGTGGGCATTGTGGATATTCAGAAAAACAGCGGCGCCGTTGTCCTATCGCGGGCGCGGGCGGCAGATTATGTTGACCGCTTCGAAGCCAAAAAGGACATGGTCCAGCTTAAAGAGGCGCTCCATGCGCTGATTTCCGAGAGGGAGGCGCTCGACAAGCAGATTTATAATATCATCGAGCAGATTATCGATTTAAATGAGCGCTTTCGCAGCTCAGACCCCCTCCGCGGATATGAATTCGAAATCCATGCGCACTCGCCCATTGTGGGCAAAACCATTGCCGACGTCAACTTCTGGCAGAACACCGGGGGCACCATTGTAGCCATCCGGCGGGACGGTGAAATTATTCTCTCACCCGGACCCTACGCCGTTTTCGAGCCGAAGGATACGATTATCGTCCTAGGCGATATCGACGTGTACGACCGCGTCGGCGCCTTCATTGGAGCATCATGGTAAAATAGCACAAAAAACGCCGTCCTCTGGCGAACTTCCGGAGCTATTTCGGAGGTTCGCTTTTTTTGTTTTAATTCTTTCGTTGACAAAAGGAGGGTTTAATAGTACCATAGGAAAGTGACAACTTACAAGAATTAATAAGTTTTCACTTTTGAGCAAATCTAAACACGGAGAAAACACGGAGGTAGAAGAATGAAGAAAACGATAGGACTTGTTGCATTGCTTCTTGCATTCCTTATGGTTTTAAGTGCGTGCGCAGGAGGCGGAAACCGGCAAGGGTCCGATTCGGTTAAAGGTGATAAAATCGTTTTTGCCGATATCGGATGGGACAGTATTAAGTTCCACAACGCCGTTGCGATGCTGATTGCCGAAGAGGCGTTTGGCTATGAGACGGAAGAAGTCATGGGTTCTACGCCGATTACGTACACGGCGCTTCTCAGTGGAGAAATCGACGTTTTCATGGAAATGTGGGGAGACAACCTTGAGTACTATCCCGACGACCTTGCCGCCGGCAAGCTGAAAGAGCTTGGCCTGAACTTCGGAGACAACGCGCAGGGGCTATACGTTCCCCGATACGTTATTGAAGGCGATGCGGAGCGGGGTATTGAGCCGATTGCTCCGGACCTGAAAACCGTTGAAGACCTGAAAGATTACGCCCATGTATTTGCAGACCCCGAGGAGCCGTCAAGGGGGCGTATTTACGGCGCCATCTCCGGCTGGGCTATCGACACCGTCATGCGGAAGAAGTATGTGGCCTACGGACTGGATGAGATGTACAACTACGTTGACCCCGGCTCCGATGCGGCCCTTGCTGCGGCCTTTGCCTCCGCCTATCAGCGGGGCGAGCCTATTGTCGGCTATTACTGGGAGCCCACGTGGCTTCTTGGAAAATACGACCTCGTTCTTTTGGAGGACCGGCCTTATGACCCGGAGCTCTTTAACGAAGGGCTCACGGCGTGCCCCTCCATTGATGTGACAATTTGTGTGAGTAACAATTTCTACGATAAAAACCCGGAATTTGTCGCGTTCCTCGAAAAATATGAGTCATCCAGCGCAATCACATCGGCCGCACTCTCTTATGTTCAGGATACGGGCGAGGGCTTTGACGAAGCCGCAAAATGGTTTTTACGCGAAAACGACGCCCTGCTGGACGAATGGCTGACCGCCGAGCAGGCGCAGGCGGTGCGTGACGCGCTAAACGGTTAGAAAGAGGAAGTGACAATGTATGCCCAACTGGATAGCGAGTTTTCCGGATACGATAAAAATCAATATCGCAACGCCCATTGATAATTTTGTTGAATATATCAACGTAAACTGGCGGCCTTTCTTTGACGGAATCAAAACTGGCCTTCTTGGACTGCTCAACGGTGTGTACGCCGTTGTGGAGTTTATCCCCTGGTGGCTTTTGATTGCCATCGTATTCGCCCTGACGTGGCTTCTTATGAAAAAGCCCCTGCGGGCTGTCCTGTACGCAGTGCTCATGCTGCTTATCGGCATACTGGGCCTGTGGAGCTATATGCAGCTGACGCTGTCCATCGTGATTGCCGCAGTTCTGATGGCCATTATCATCGGGTTTCCCATCGGCGTACTCGTCTCCACGAGCAACCACGCCAACGCCCTTGTGCGCCCCATTCTGGACACGATGCAGACGATGCCCTCCTTTGTGTACCTGATTCCGGCTGTCATGCTTCTTGGAATCGGTAACGTCCCCGCCATTATCGCCACCACAATCTACGCCATCCCGCCTGTCATCCGCATGACAAATCACGGTATTCGCCATGTGGACAAGGAAGTGGTTGAAGCGGCGCAGTCCTTCGGGTCAACCCGCTGGCAGACCCTGGTTAAGGTGCAGATTCCGCAGGCCATGCCCACCATTATGGCAGGCCTGAACCAGACGATTATGATGGCCCTTTCCATGGTGGTCACATGCTCCCTCATCGGCGCCCGCGGTTTGGGCCACGAGGTTGTCATCGGCATTAACCGCCTTGAAATCGGAAGAGGCTTTACAGCGGGCCTTTGCGTTGTGATTCTGGCCGTTATCATCGACCGGCTCACGCAGGGAATTTACAAGACGGAGGCAGGTGACGATCATGGCAAGGGATAAAGATATTGTGTTAGAGGTTAAAAACCTCTACAAGCTGTACGGCGTAAACAGAAATGCCGCCATGGAGCTGCTGAAGAAAGGCGCCGGGCGGAGCGAGGTTCTGAAACAGACAGGCGTGACGGCCGCCGTCAACAACGTCTCCTTTGAAGTGGAGCGGGGAAAGATATTTGTTCTCATCGGTCTTTCCGGTTCAGGGAAGTCGACGGTTGTCCGCTGCATCAATATGTTGCAAAACCCCACGGCGGGGAGCATCCTGTTTGAAGGACAGGACGTTAGAAAGCTGAAAAAGAAAGAACTTCTGGACTTTCGGCGCCATAAAGTGAGCATGGTGTTTCAAAACTACGGACTCATGTCCCACCGGGATGTGCTCGGAAACGTGGCCTACGGGCTGGAGGTGCGTGGCGTTCCTCGTGAGGAGCGGGAGGCGCGCGCTCATGAGATTATCGACATGGTGGGGCTTTCCGGCTGGGAGAAAAAGAACCCGAGTGAGCTCAGCGGCGGTATGCGCCAGCGTGTCGGCATCGCCCGGGCCCTTGCAAACGACCCGGATGTGCTGCTCATGGACGAACCCTTCTCTGCGCTAGACCCCCTTGTGCGCCGGGATATGCAGTTTGAACTTCTGACAATTCAGCGGAAGATGAATAAGACGATTCTGTTCATCACCCACGATATTGACGAGGCCTTCAAGCTCGGTGACCGCATCGGCATCATGCGGGACGGACAGCTGATTCAAGTGGGCACGGCGGAGGAAATGACCTCCAATCCCGCTGACGAATACGTCCGGGACTTTATCGACAGCGCGGACCGCTCCCGTGTGTTCTGCGCAAAAAACGTGATGGAGACGCCCTCCTCTCTCATCCGCGTCAGCGACGGCGCCACGAAGGCGCTGAGTGCCATGCGGCGCAGCGGCGTGTCCAGCTCCTACGTCATCGACGAGAAGATGGTTCTGGTGGGTATTCTGACGCTGGAAGACGCCATGAAGGCGAAAGCAGAGAATACGCCCATTGCGCAGTACATCATTCAGGATATTGAACGGGTGGCGCCGGATGCGCTTCTGGCAGACATCATGCCCCAGGCCGCCCGCACCCGCTTCCCCCTGGCGGTTGTGGACAGTGAGGGGCACCTTGAGGGCATAATTTCAAAGGCCGCCGTGCTGTCATCCCTCACGTAAACTGCAAAAACTCAGTATAATGAAAAGAGCTGACTGGAGATTCAGTCAGCTCTTTTTGTGCTTATTTGAACTTTGTTAATGTGTCTCCAAGCGCACTACGGTGCGAGGATGGAGCCGATGAGCTTTTGCGTGTAGGGGTGTTTCGGGCGGGCGATGATGTCCCCCGTGGGTCCGTGTTCCACGATTTCGCCGCCGCGCATGACGTATGTTCTGTCACAAAAACTGCTCACAAGCGCCAGGTCATGGGAGATAAACAGAAAGGCCATGTCCTGCTGCCGGCGCAGGGTGCGCAGGAGATCCAGTATCTGTGCCTGAACGGACACGTCCAGCGCGCTGGTGGCTTCGTCGCAGATAAGAAGGCGTGGCTTGGCTCCGATGGCCCGGGCGATGGCCGCCCGCTGGCACTCGCCGCCGCTAATCTGGCGGGGGTAGACCCTGTCGTAGCTGGCGTCTAAGCCCACCTCGCACAAAAGCCGCACTGACTCCGCCGCCCGTTCCCGCCGTGAAAGGGCGGTTGACGCCTTGATGGCTTCCCGGATGCTGGCGCCGATTGTCATGCGGGGATCAAAGGAGGAGCGGGGGTCCTGAAAAATCATCTTCACGTTCCGATACGCCCGCCGCAGCGCCGCGCCGCAGAGATGCGAAATCTTTTCGCCGCAGAGGGAAATCTCCCCCGTGTCCACGGGCTCAAGCCGGGTGATAAGGCGCGCTAAAGTGGACTTGCCGCAGCCGGACTCCCCCACGAGCCCTACGCACTCGCCGGCGCCTACATGGAGAGAGACGTTTTTCACCGCCTCCACGGTACTCTGGTGGGCGGAGAAGGTCTTTGAGACGTTCACCACATTTAAAACATACTTGCTCACGAGGCGGCACCTCCCTTAAAACCGGCGTTGCAAAGGGTCCAGTGCTCCCCGTGGATGGGGATTTTTTCCGCCTTTTCCGTCCGACACGCGGGATGGGCGTAGGGGCAGCGGTCTAAGAAGGGGCAGGGGTAGTCAAATTCCTTCTTCGTGCGCACGCCGGGGATGGCTTTCGGCGGGGTGCCGTCCGGCCGGGGGATGGCGTCCATGAGGGCACGGGTATAAGGGTGCGCCGGCGCCGTCATCACATCATGCCGGTAGCCGTACTCCACGATGCGCCCGCCGTACATCACGGCCACTTTGTCTGCCATACGGGAGACGACGCCCATGTTGTGGGTGACCACGAGAAGGGCCGTTCCGAAATCGTCCCGCAGGCGCATCAGCTCCTCCACAATCTGTGCCTGAACCGTGACGTCCAGAGCGCTCGTCGGCTCGTCTGCCAATAAAATATCGGGGCGCAGCGCCATGGCCAGAGCGATGGCGACACGCTGCTTTTGCCCGCCGGACAGCTCCACGGGGTAGCTGCCCAGAATGCGCCGCGTGTCCTGAAGGTCAAGGCGCGCAAGGAGATCCTCCGCTTGACCCATCGCCTCTCTGCGGGAGATGGGGGCGTGGGCACGCATGGTCTCGTAAAACTGCGCGCCGATTTTCCGAATGGGGTCCATGGACGCCCCCGGTTCCTGAAACACCATGCCCATGCCGGTGCCCCGCAGGCGGCGCACTTCTTCCCGGGGCAGGGTGCGCAGGTTGCGCCCGCGAAAGAGGATTTCCCCCTCGGTGATGTGAAGCCGCCCGGGCATCTGCAGAATGGCATTGAGAAGTGTGGACTTCCCGCAACCGCTTTCACCGATGACGCAGACGATTTCACCCTCGTGAATGTGGAGGGAAATGTCCTGCAGAACACGCCCCCCGTCTGGGTATCCTACGGTGAGATGGTGCACGTCCAATAGGCCGATGTGTTCCACTTCGTTTCCCTCCTTTCTGTGTGATTTCAGGCTGGGCGTTTTACGCGGCCCGCGCCGTTTGCGCCGTGATTTGGTAGTAGTCCACGGGGCTTTGCTCAAGGCCCGTGACGCCCTTTTTCATCACCATGAACATATTCAGGTGGAACATATAGCAGTAGGAGCTGTCAGAAAGGGCGATATTCTGAATCTCCACGGCGTATTCGGCACGCTTTGACACGTCAAACTCCGTTGCGAGCTTATCAAGGAGTGCGTCCACTTCGGGGTTTGAGTATTTGCCGTAGTTACCGCCTTTGCCGGAGCCCATGGTGAAGCTGAGATAAGCGAAGGGGTCCCCCGTAGGCGCGGTGACGTATGCGTAGGCGCAGATATCGTAGTCGCCGGTATTTATCGCCTGGCTGATGCTCTCATACAGCTCGTACCGGGCGTCGATACCCAGTTCGATAAGGGCGGAGAGAAGCGCCTGCGCCGACTGGGGCAGTCCCGCCCGGGTGTATGTGATCAGGCGGATGGTGACCTTTTTGCCGTCTTTTTCGAGGAAACCGTCTCCGTCCGTATCCGCATAGCCGTTTTCATGGAGAAGGGCGCGGGCGCCTTCGAGGTCAAAGTCGGGGACATCTTCAAACAATGCGTCGTTACCGTAAGAGAGGGAGGAGGGGAAGGCGGATTTCGTGGGAGTGCCGGCGCCGCTGAGGAGAATTTCGCCGTAGGAGGTCTTATCCACCGCCATGCAGATAGCGCGGCGGAAGACGGGGTCGCTCATGAAGGGGCGCTCAAGGTTAAAGTAGAGCATATAGGCCCGGGCCGTGGCCCTCTGGGTGACGGCAAAGCCGTCACTATCTGAAAAGAGGGGGAGGGTGTCGTAAGAGAGACCATAGGCGGCGTCAATTTCCCCGTTTTGCATGGCAAGGGCGAGGGTATCCACATCTGGGATAGCCTTGATGGTGAGGGTATCGAGCGCCGGCGTTCCGCCCCAGTACTGGGCAAAGGGCTCAAGCCGGGCTTCCACGTCAGGCGTGAAGGATTTGACGATGTAAGGGCCCGTACACACGGGGTAGAGGTTAAAGTCCACCGTACCATCCTCGGCGGAAGCGTCCACGATGCAGGCGTAAGGGTCGCACAGGGCGTTGAGGAGGGTGGGGTTCGGCTGCGCCGTGGTGATGGAGAGGGTGTTTCCGTCTGCGGCGATGGATTCAATCATCAGCTCACTGGCGGCGCGTTCATGTGCGGCAATGAGCCGCTCAAGGCTTAACTTTACTGCGGTACCGTCCATTTTATTGCCATTGTGGAACAGGACGCCCTCCCGCAGGGTAATCGTCCATGTGAGGTTGTCTTCGGAGAGGGAGTGCCCCGTGGCAAGATGCGGGACAACGCGCAGGGAGTCGTCCAGCTTAAACAGCGTCTCGCCCACGCCGTAACGGATGGTGCCCCAGCCGTTGTAATTGTCAGCCGGGTCAATTTTCGTAAAGTTATACACGCCGAAGACAAAGCTTTTGGGCTTATCCGAATCGCCGCCTGGGGACGCCGATTGGGACGGCGCGGCGGGGGAACAGGCGGTAAGCAGGCCGAGTAGCATCAGAGAGGCAAGAGCGAGAGAGAGGAGTTTTTTCATAATGTCGGTATTCCTTTCCGGTGGCGCAAAGCTTTTACTTTGCGGAAGATGTGGAAGGCGTCTGCGGGGTCTAACACATCCCGCACGCTGTCGCCTAAGAGGTTAAAGAGGACGACGGTGATAAAAATGGCAAGGCCGGGATAGAAGACAATCCACGGTGCCTGCTGCATCAGGCCCCGCCCGTCTGAGAGCATACTGCCCCATTCCACGGCGGGAGGCTGGGCCCCAAGGCCGAGGAAGGACAGGCCGGACAGCCCCAAAATCGTGCCCCCGATACTGAGAGACGCCGTGACGATAAGGGGGCGCAGGGCGTTGGGCAGGATATGGCGCAGGAGGATGCTCCACGTGCTCTGGCCGTTAAGCCGTGCGGCGTAAACGAAGTTTTCCTCCCTTAGCGTGAGGACGAAACTTCTGGCCAGGCGGGCGTATTGAGGCCAGCCCGTTGCCACGAGGGCGATAACGGCGTTACCGAGCCCCGTTCCCAGCATACCTGCCACAGCCAGAGCCAGAACCATCCCCGGAAAGGCGAGGAAAATATCCACAAGGCGCATGAAAACCGTGTCCACCGCGCCGCCAAAATAGCCGCAGAGAGTCCCGATGACGCAGCCGATGACGAGGGTGATGCCCACAACGGCAAGGGCGGAGAAAATCGAAACCCGCGCCCCCACGAGGATGCGGGAGAAGACGCAGCGGCCGAACCCGTCCGTCCCGAAGGGGAACTGGGCGCCAGGCGGCTGTTTCGCCTGAAGGAGGTCTACTTTATACGGGTCATTGGGCACAAGGCGCGGCGCCAGAAGGCAGAGGATGCCCAGAAGGGCGGCGAGGGCAAGCAGAATGATAAGGCGCCATCGCGCAAAACGTTTATCCCGTGTCATGAGCGTACCCCCAGTCCTTTGCGGGCCCGCGGGTCAAAGAGGGCGTAGGAGAGGTCCGTGAGAAGGTTAATGACCACGTAGAGAATCGTCATCCACACAACGAAGGCCTGAATGACGGGGTAGTCCCGCATGAAAATTGCGTCCATCACCATATACCCCATGCCGCGCCACGCAAAAATGCGCTCCACCGCCGCCGTTCCCCCCAAGAGGGAGCCTACGGAGAGGGAGATGAGGGTGAGAATCGTCGTCATGGCGTTGCGGAGGACGCTCCGAATGAGCACCGTTCGCGCCCGCACGCCCCGGGAGATGGCCCCGGCCACATACCGCTTGCCAAGCTGCTCCAATATGGCGGCCCGCACCTGCCGGATATAACGGCCGGACATGGGCAAGGCCAGCGCCAGCGTGGGCAGGATAAGCCCCTTTACACTGCCCCCTGCGAGGACGGGGAGGAGCCCCAGACGCAGGGCAAAGAGGTAGAGAAGCAGGAGTGACAAAAGGAAGCTGGGCATGGCGTTGCCGAGGAAGCTTAAAAAGCGGATGAGGTAATCGGAAAAGCGGTTTTGCCGCACCGCCGTGAGGACACCGAGGGGGACAGAGAGGACAACGGTGACGAGGACGGAGGAAGCCGTCAGCAGCAGTGTGCGGGGGATGGCGGATTTGAGCATCAGCCAAACGGGCTCCCCGTCAATGAGGGAGACGCCCATGTCCCCCCTAAGAAACCTCCACAGCCACGCAAAATACTGCTCTAAGAAGGGCCGGTCCAGCCCCATTCTCACCCGCATGGCAGACACAACCTCCGGCGAGACGGGAATCCCCTGGGCCTGCAGGAGCATTTCAACGGGGTCGGACGGCGAGAGGAACATGAGCCCGTAGGTAAGGAGAGTGACTCCGAATAAAACGGGAATCAGAAGCAGAAGCCGCCGCAGGGCGTAGCGCCCAAGGGAGTGCCCTTTCGGGCGGAGGCTATTTTCCATCCGGAGTTCTCCTTTCTCGTATTCTTCGCAAAAACGCGCCGAAATTGCATTTCGCAATGGGTGCGGAAGTTGCTTTTGCGTTCGCGTCAGCTTCTTGCGTCGGTGGCAAAACGGGTTTTTCGCCAAAACTGCTTTATTAAGTCGGGCGAGTCAATAACAACTTACTGCATCGGGCGCGAAAGAGTATCGCAATTGATATCGGGGATAGTTCGCGGTGGATGGGCTACTTTTTCGTCGCAGAAATCATAAACATCGGCGTTGCGCCGTAGAGGAGCTTTTCCTTGTCGTCCCACAGGCCTTCGATGATGTTTTCCTCATAAAACACGTCCGTAAAGCCGGCGTTTTTAAGCAGCGGGACGTCCCACTGGGGGCGGAGGGCGCTGCCCAGCCGGTGGGGCGGCCGTTTTTTATACTCCTCCGACTCGCGGCGGCCGCCGGCGCTGAAGCCGGAGCCGTAAAGGCGGAAACACTCCTCCTCCCGGCGGCTAAACTCCTCGATGAGAGCCTCGTCGCAGTGGAGAAGGTGCCAGTTGGCGTCGAAAATCAGAAGCCGGCCGCCGGGGCGCAGAACCCTGTGCCACTCGGCGTAGACCTTTTTATGGTCCCGCAGGGCGTGGGTCACGTTGCGGCTTATAACTAGGTCGAAGCTGTCGTCAACGAAGGGGAGGGCGTGGCAGTCGCCCTGAATAAAGAGGGGGCTGACGCCGTATTCCTGTGCGGTATCCGCTGCGTGGCGGAGCATCCCTTCCGCTCCGTCCAGTCCTACGACGCGGTGACCCTCCCGGGCAAGGAGAATGGAGAAAATTCCGGGGCCGCAGCCGGCATCGAGAACGTCGAGGACGTCCTTTTGCGGTGCATTTTCGGTGATGCGCTTTACCCATGCCGGAGCACGAAAGCTCTCCAGCTCATGGTGGATGATGCGGCTGTAATTATCAGACGCTTTGGACCAGTGGGCGTTAATCTTCTCCTGCTCATCGTCGCCCGATGCCTTCGGTGCAACGTCGGGCTTTTCACCCCAGAGGATGAAGTCGCTAATCAGGGATTTTTCCTCCCCCGTGACGGCGTGAACGTGGGTTCGGTGCGTTACCTGTACGTCGATGCGCTCCAAACCAAGGCTGAACAGCTGTTCAATGTCCCACGTGGGGCGGTGGACCCGGGAGAGGGGCAGGTCCCGGGCGATTTCGTTGATGGGCGTGGGGTCCACCCCGTGGCAGTCGTGCCTTTTGCCGGCGGCTTCTTCCTTCTGTTTTGCCTCGAGGTAGTCTTTATCGTAGTAGTGAAGGTAATGGTTTCCGTCGGACACAAAGAGGCGCCCGCCGGGGCGCAGAAGCCGCAGCCACTCCTGATAGGCCTTTTCCGGGTGCTCAAGGTTCCACACAAGGTTGCGGGAGACAATGTAGTCGAAACTTTCATCGGGGAAGGGGAGGTTTTGCGCGTCTCCCTGCTGCGTGGCGGCGGCAACGCCCATTTCCTCAAAGTTAGCCCGCGCCTCTTTAAGCATCCCCTCGGAATAGTCCACAGCCGTGACGGTGTGGCCCTCCTGCGCAAGGAGGATGGAGAAAAAACCGGGGCCGCAGCCGATATCGAGGCAGCGGAGATTTTCGCCGGCGGGGGCTGAGTCCTTCAAAGCACGGCGGAAAAAGGCGCCCACCTCGCCACAAAGCTGCTGATGGATGGTGAGGGAGTAGCCCGCCGCCCGTCTGTCCCAGTATGAGCTGATTTCGGAAAGCCGCATAGTATCCTCCTTTTAAGGTACGCCTGTTTGCGCGGTTGGATTTTTTGTCAAAATCGGGAGCATAAACCGTTTTTCTTCATTTTAACAGAATGGCAAATCGGCACAACCCCACTAGGGGGATACAAAAGGGCCATTTCGGATAAGTTCACAGGGGAGGGCGCTGCCGGCGCCCTTCCTTTGTCTGAATTGATGAATAGAATGGGTGCGTGAATGCAGATTTAGCGTGCGCTGCCGGCGGAGGATTATTACGGAAATAAAAAACCCCCGTTTATCCCGTAGGATAATCGGAGGGGACGTCATCCTTAGGGACAATCGGAGGTTTTTATCGAGAGGAATGGGACGGCGGTGCGAAAGTGGCGCAACCTTGTGGGCTACTTGCCAATGGGCGGCTCGAAGTAACTTTGGGGTGGGGAATTCGGGCCGTCAATGCGGAAGATTTCGCCTGTGGTCTTCCGCTTGAAGAACAGGCGCTGGTTGATGGGGTAGTGCATCTCAATGGCGCTGGTGGGACAGGCCTCCACACACAGCCCGCAGAACCAGCACTCGTCGGGGTAGACGACAAGGGGCGGTTTGCCCCGCTCGGGATTCGGCAGAACCGTCTGCATCCGGCACTTTGTGGTGCATTTATTACAGGCGATACATCGTTCAGGGTCAATGGTCACCGTCTGGCCCGGGGCAATGGCGTTGGGCACCAGGTATGCCTTCTTCTGCGTCTCAGACATATTCAGACCTCCAATCCCTTGGGCTCTTTTGCCCGGTATCGCAGGTAGTTTTCCAGATACGTGGGGGCGTACGGCGGCTTGAGCCACCACTCGTCTTCTTTAAAGGTTAAATACCGCTCACCGTCCACAAGTTTTGTGAACAGCTTCATGCTTCGGGGCACGCCGGCCCGCTCCGCTTCGATATTGGCAAGACCGAGGTGCAGGTAAATCTCGGCGATGATGTAGCGGTTTTCGCACTCCAGCACCCGCGCCAGCTCGTGGGGGTTACGGGCGAAGGTTAAGTGCATTTCCTTCTCCCGGATGCTCTCCAGCCACATAAGCCCGTGTTTCAGCGTCGCTTCCGTTCTGAATTCACCGCAGTCCTGCTGCATGACGCGGTTGAGGCCCATCCAGAGTTCCTTCCAGCCGATGCGGGCGTTTCTGTCTCCCACACGCCGGACGGGTGCGTAGACCCGCGTTTTCTCTGCCTTCACCTGCGCCGCGTCCAGCGGGATGCGCTCTGCTTCCATGGCAAATTCCGCGGCCCGGTTTCCGGCGTAGGCGCCGGCGGCGCCCGCCGTTGCGCCGGCCTGACCCGCCTCCGCGCCGGCGGCAAACAGGCCGGGCACGTTCGTCTGTTGGCTCCAGTCCACGGCAAGGCCCCTGAGGGTGTCCGCCTTCCAGGCTCGGGCCATGTTCGGCTCCCCTTGGAACCAGTCCTTGCGCCGGTTGGTAAAGCTCTCCGGCGTCATCACCGGACATTGGAGCATATCTGTTTCCGGATTGAATCCGGCTTTGTTGTAGTAGTTGTAGATGGCGATGCGTGTGCGCCCTTCGTTGCCCACCATCAGGCCCCAGATACCCCGCCGTTCGTGTTCCGGCAGGGCTGACAGGTCCGCCCAGAAGGGCAGCTCGTACTCACCGCTTTCGATGAGCGTCTTATCGAAAAGCGGAATGGGGCGCATAAAGCCCATGAAAGCCTGATCTTTGCCCGGCAGCCACCGCTCCTCCACCGTATCGATGGGGCTCATCAGCCCGTCTACCCAGGGCACTTCCTTGCCATTGTTGTCCACGATGGTGCAGCCGTGCCACGTGTTGTCCGCATTTCCGATGCCGTACCACGGCCAGCCAAAGGGGCTGACGCTGAGGGCGTGACCGAATTGCTCCTCGCTGTTCATCTCTGCACCTGCCCGCCATGCCATGGCCAGCCCGTCTCCGGTGTTGCGGGGGTCGGACTTAAAGCCGTTGGCGAACATCTCGGAGTTGAAGGTCCATGTGCCCGTCCCCTGCATAGAGACGCCGGCGGTGCAGAGGATGACGGCCTTCGCGGAGAACACATTAAATTCGCCCGTCTCCTCGCTAAAGCCCACGGCGCCGTTTACACGGGTGCCGGATTTGCCGCCCTCTGTGAGCAGCCGAGTAATCATCACCCGCTCGTAAAGACTGACGTTTATTTCTTTTGCGAGGCCTGCCCGCATATATTTTTTAATGTTGGCACCGCCCCGCAGGCGGATGGTGTCCTTCGTTTTATAGTCATAGGCGTACATGATTTTCGTTTTATCGTCACGGAAAGGGGCGCCGGCAAATTCGTCATCCTCGTCCCGAAACCGAAGGCCCAGCCGCTGAAGTTCCATGAGGTTATCCCATGCGCCCTTCATGCTTATGTACTTTCTGTGGTCCACGGAGAAGGGGCTGTCTTTCATCAGCTCCATGTACTGTTCCGGCGAGACGGCGCAGTCGGGATTTGAGTTGCAGCCGCCGTAGTGGTCCAGTCCCGCCCCGCCGCTGCCGCTGACGTCAATGGGCGCCTTGTCCACAACGGCCACTCGCACGCCCCGCCGCGCCGCCATCAGCGCGGCCATGGAGCCGGCCATACCGGCACCGATAACGAGCACGTCTGTTATAATCCTGTTTTCCTTTCCGTACCTGACATCAAAAGGCCACTCCGGGGGGATGCTGCCGTAGTTAAGCTCGTTTATCATGCCCTGCACCGACTCCTTCTCTCTCGTATTTCCGTCGCAAATGCCCTAAGATACCGTAGCAAACCTGCGGATTCAGCTTGCCCGGGCCGTATCGCTTAAGGGGTGAAGCGATACGGAGACATCGCCCGCGCCGCAATAAAATATAAGTATTGCACAAATTTCGCGCGGGATTTTTAGTTTTTATTTATTATATACCGAAAATTCCATCAAGAGTATGCACTGCCAGACTAATAATTGCGCCTTGAAGATGTGCTCAGAGTACATTGCCATTGGTCGAAAAGGGACGTATAATCTTACTATATGTTAATTCATGCTAAATTGGAGTAATTTTGGGAGGGGACAAGATGACGACGACGCTGACGCCAAAAGAAAACTACCTGCGCATGCTGCGGGGCGAGATCCCCGAGTTTATGCCGGCCTATTGTGTGCCCCATACAATGCCCTTCGGAGACGAGCTTCTAACACCGCAGGCCGCGCCGAACGGACCCATTGTGACGGGGCTGGGCGTGACGTATGTGGGGAATAAGGAAAACAACTACGGCGCCATGCCCGAACCCGGCAATATCATTATCGACGACATCACAAAATGGCGCGATAAACTCAAAATCGTGGACGTTTCCGACCGGGACTGGGAGACGTATTACCGCGAAAGCACCAAGCATGTTGACCGGAATCAATATTGCCTGTCCGTCGTCGGCGGCGACTACTTCCTGACTTTAGTCAGTCTCATGGGTTTTGAAGGGGCTCTCATGGCCCTGTATGAGGAGCCGGAGGAAGTCATCGCACTGCTTACCGAGATTTCCAAGTTCTACATAACGGTTATGAAGAACCAGATGTACTATCTCAAGCCCGATATTTACGGCCTGATGGACGATGACGCGGCCTATCGGGCGCCCTTCATCTCGCTGGAGACTTACCGTGAAATCTTCAAACCCTTCCACAAGATGCACGCGGACATTGCCCTCGAGTCCGGCTGCTTCATCAACCGGCACGACTGCGGTAAGTGCGAGCAGTTTATCGAAGACTGGCTTGATATTGGTGTGCGCGCATGGAATCCCGCCCAGGTTTCAAACGACCTTGTTGGCATCAAGAAAAAATACGGCGACCGCCTCGCCATAGAGGGCGGCTGGGACTCTCAGGGCTGGAGCGCCAGGGCAGAGTCCGGCACCATTGACAAAAAAGAACTGCGGGATGCGCTGGTGGAGTATGTGGACACCTTCGCGCCGGGCGGCGGGTTCGTCTTTGCGGCAGGCGTCGGCATGCCCGGGCCGAATCCCGACGAGAAGGCCAAGTACTGGCGGGACTACATCGTAGACTTCTACAACGACTATGCAAGGGATTGGTACAAGAACCATGCTCACTAAAAGAGAAAACCTGATAGAGACGCTGCGCGGCGGCAAGCCCGACCGCTATGTCAACCAATTTGAGGCGCTGGAGTTTATCTTCGCCACGCCTTATAACAGAAAGGGCAGACCCACCATGCCGGGTCAGGAGACGGTTAACCAATGGGGCGTCACCATCCGCTGGCAGGAGGGCACGCCCGGCCCGTTCCCCGTCCATGACGATGAGCACATCGTCTTAAAGGACGTCACCGAATGGCGCACGCAGGTGAAAATCCCGAGCCTCGATTTCCCGCAGGAGGAGTGGGATGTGTGCAAGGAGATGGCGTCGAAACTCGACCGCAAGGAGAAGCTGGCCACGGCGCTACTCGCCCCCGGCGTCTTTGACCAGCTCCACTACCTCATGGGGATGGAGGGCTGCCTTGTGAGCTTCTACACGGAGCCGGACGCCCTGAAGGAGCTTATCGGCGCGATTACCGACTGGGAGCTTGAGTACGCGCGGCTGATTTGCGACAATTTCGCGCCGGACGCTGTGTTCCACCACGACGACTGGGGTTCTCACAACTCCACATTCATCTCGCCGGAGATGTTCCGGGAGTTTATCAAGCCCGCCTACGAAAAGATCTATGGTTACTATAGATCCCGCGGCGTTCAGTATGTGTTCCACCACAGTGACAGTTTCGCTGCCACCCTCGTGCCCGATATGATTGACATGGGCATCGACGTCTGGCAGGGCTGTGTTGACACCAACGACATCCCCGCGCTGATTAAACAGTACGGCGGTAAAATCAGCTTTATGGGCGGCATCAACAACGGCAAAGCGGACGTGCCGAACTGGACGCCGGAGATGCTTGCCAAGTACGTTGAGGACACCTGCCGCGCCTGCGGGACGAAATACTACATCCCGTGCCTCACAGCCGGAGGCCCCAAGAGCAACTACGACGGCGTTTACGAGACGGTATCCAAAGAGATTGACCGGATGAGCCGGGAGTTGTTTTAGGCGAGAGGGAAAGCTTAATACGGGAATAAGCAGCCCGAGAGCTTTTTCATATTCAGACCACGACCCAGCGGCGATGCGCTCCAATTTGGAGCGCATCGCCGCGTTTTGTCCTGCCTATCGTGCGTTTTGCAATGCCTATCGCAGGATTTGGCCCCGCTTTAAGACGGGCATGGAAGGAAAAAGGGCGTGTCTATCGGCTTTCTTTCCGGCGGGGAATGGGAGCTTTTCCTCGGGCGCGCGGGGCTTTATAGCAAGGCGCTGTGAGCCTCAAAGGCAGACCCAGCATACTCTGTAAGGAAGTCCGGTTAAAATGCGACGGCGGATATTAAAGGAGAGCTTTATGGAGACTTGTTTTCTGTGGGGTTTAAGCGGCCGGGTTGTTTTGCCCTGGGACCCGTCCTATAACAAGGACAGACAAGGTTTCAACCGTGCCGCTCAATCCTATCCATTTATCATAAATTACTGCCAAACGCCCCGGGATGTTTCCAACGCCATCTTGTGGGCGCGGCGAAACGGCGTCGAGATTCGTATACGAAACGGC
This sequence comes from Papillibacter sp., assembly GCA_012838125.1. Taxonomy (GTDB): domain Bacteria; phylum Bacillota; class Clostridia; order Oscillospirales; family Oscillospiraceae; genus Sporobacter. Next base: position 7,024 of record DUPW01000083.1, on the reverse strand, counting down.
GGGCACAACTACGAGGGGTACTCCAGCGGCAACGGCGTGCTCGTCATTGACGTGAGTGATATGACGGGAATTGAGATGGATGAGCAGGCCCATACCGTGCGGGTGCAGGGGGGCGTGACCAACAAGCAGCTTTATGAATTTGTCGCCGCGCAGGGGTACCCTTTTCCGGGCGGTACGTGCCCGACGGTGGGCGTCTGCGGATACGCACTGGGGGGCGGGTGGGGACTGTCCTGCCGCGCCTTCGGCCTAGGGTGCGACAGCATCGAGGAAATCGAGCTGGTCAATTACGAAGGGCGGGTTATTCGGGCGAGTAGCCGAATAAACTGCGATTTGTTCTGGGCGCTGCGGGGCGCAGGCGGTGGAAATTTCGGCGTTGTGACGAGCGTGACCTTCCGACTGCCGCCGCCCGTCCAAAGGGTGACCCTCATTGAAATCGATTATCGCCACGTGGACGCAAAAACCCAAGAGCTGTTTCTCTGGATGTGGCAGCAGTGGCTGAGACAGGCGGATAACCGCATGACTCTGCTGGCGCGCATCTACAACTCCGATGCGGATGGTCTGGCGGCGCTTGTACGGGGGATTTTCTACGGGGAGCCGGAGGAGGCGCATGCCATGCTTTATGGCTTTCTCAGTATACCGGGGGCGGTGCCCAGCATCGAGTCCATGAGCTTCCTCCAAGCCGTCGCCAGACTCGGTAGCGCATATCCGGCGTATGAGCGCTTTCGGGCGGCCAGCCGGTTTGTCTTCAGAGATTTCTGCCCCTGCGAAATCCGAGAGATTGTCTCGCTCATTCAGGAGCGGCCGGCAGGGTCTGTTTTTGCAGGGATTTCCCTTTATGCCCTGGGAGGACAGGTGGCGGAAACAGGCCGGGATGAGACGGCGTTTTTCTATCGGAATGCCCACTATATCCTCTGGCTTGAGTCGGTTTTCGAGGAGAACCGTTTTGCCGCCGCCAGTTCGCTGTGGGTGAGCAAGCGGCTCGGCCTTCTAAAGTCGCTCACAAGAGGGTCTTATGTAAACTTCCCATACGCCGGTCTGGGGGATTTTAAGTGGGAGTACTTTGGCGCCCATGAAAAGCGCCTTGAGCTGATAAAGCGCAAATACGACCCCCGGGACGTTTTCACCTTTCCGCAGGGGCTGGCGCGCAGGGAAAAGAAGGCGCCTTTCCGCCTGACGCAGGTGCCTACTGTATTTGGTGGCACAGAGTTTACCGTGCAGGCGGCGAAAGAAAAGAAAAACCATCGGGGCTTTCGGTACGTGAGCCCGCAGGCGTGACAGAAGGCATAAGACCTGCAGCTTAAGCTGCAGGTCTTATGCCATATAGCCATCATTGATTATACAGCCGGGCGGGTGTGCTGAGTCTGCGCCGAATACGACGATACCGGACCCTTCCGTGTAGCACGATAAGGCTGCGCAGAATAGCGCAAGACGATGCTCTCGTGCGCCGCCGGGTCAGGGTGGCTTGACATGACACCCCCTTACGGAAAGGTTCGGATTTCTATCCTGCCTGTGAGACATAAACTGCGTCACAACCGGCGGAAAATGTGGTATAAGATTTGTATGGATACTTTTGGAAGGGGCGGTATTATGAAAAAGGCGGCCTTTTGCCTGATGGCGATGGTGCTTTTATTGTCTCTATGCGCCTGCGTGGGGAAGGGGCCCGGTGCGCCGCAGGTTGACATAACGCAAACGCCCGATGTGTCTGCGCCTCAAACTACGCCGCCGGACGCCGAGTCGCCGGAGTATCCCTTTGGGTCGCCATCTCCCGCTGAGCATCCGAACGAGACGACCCCCGCGGGACCCGATAAGGCGGGGCGGCTGGGGTTTCAAGGTGGGAACATCGGCGCGGGTGGCCTCGTGTGTGACGGCGGCGACGGATACATCTATTACCGGAGCGAAAGTGACAGGTGGCGCCTTTATAAGGCTAGGCCGGACGGCTCGGAGAAAACGAAACTGAGCGACGCCGCCCCGGACTGCATCAACGTGCTGGACGGGTGGGTGTACTACCTCAATTATCGGGACGGTTTTTCCATCTGGAAGGTGCGCACGGACGGCACGGGGGAGACGAAGCTCGCAGACGGCTACTGCGGCAATTTGTATGTGGCCGAGAGCGGGATGTACTTTGACATGCGGGATGAAAACAACGCTCCGTCCGTCTACCGAGCCGACCTCGACGGCGGGAATATGACGCTGCTGTATCCGAAGGCGTGGATGAAGTACTACTACGGCGGCAAAGTGTACGTCTATACGTCGCAGCTGATTGCCCTCGATATCGCCACCGGCGAGGAGAAAGCCGTGGCGCCGACCTATATTCACAACGTCACGGTTGACGAAAGCGGCATCTACTACTGGGCCGTGAACGAAGGGGAGTATCGGCAAGTGGATTTGGACGGGACAAACGCACGCGTCCTCGTAAAGGGCGGCGATTATTTCAATTACTGCGACGGAGTCCTTTACTATACGGGCATCGGCGAGAATAAAAACGGCCCATGCCACATTGTCTATAAATTGAATTTAGATTCAAACGAGAAAACAGTGCTATTGGAGGAGGCCAACGAGTTTTTCGACCAAAACGGGATGTGGCTCGGGGTGACGTTCAGGCAGCTTCAGGAGAGTGCGGAGACAATCGACCCGGCGCTGTTTGAGCAGAGCGAGGAGGGCCAGATTTTCAAGGGGCTGAACGAATCGGTCTGGTATGTGCTGGCGTGCGGGGAGCATCTCTATATGCGGGCCGCGCTGCGGGAGAGCCTCGTACAAAAGGGGCGGCTTGACTGTATCGCGCGGCTTGACGGCGGCGTTGTAATTTGGGACTAACGCGTATATGCGCCGATACCTGTGCCGTGGTAGAAACGCGCCTACGATAAACAGCCCTTGCGGTTTGGCTATGTCAGTAGCCCACTTGGAAATGCGCCCTGAAACGGCGCGAACCAGACTGTGCCCGAAAACGCCGCACGCCCTGTGGGAAACGCGAAAAAAGCCGCCGGACTTCCCTTCCGGCGGCTTAAGTTTTTGGGGGTATCTTCAATTTTATGTTGCTACGATTTTATCAGCCCAGTTTGTCGTAGGTGCGGACGGACATGGCGATGGCCTGTTCACGGGTGGCCATGCCGTAGCCGGTGGCTTCCTGAGCCGAGGTGGTGGCCTTCGGCATAAACTCGCCCTTCGTGTTGCCGGTGATGATGCCGATTTTCGCCATGTACTTCGTGGCCTCAACGGCCCAGCTGGATATATACTGCTGGTCCGGGAAGTCTTTCACGCCCTCGATGCTGTAGTCGCCGCTTGGGCTAATAACCTTGATGGCCCGGTAGAGCATCGTGGCGCACTGTTCGCGGTTAATGAGCACTTTCGGGGAGAAGGTGGTGGCGGAGGTGCCTGTGGTGATGCCGAGGCCGTACGCTTTCAGAATCTGCGGGTTTTGCGTATCGGTAAAGGGGTTGGTGGCGACTTCGGCCGTTCTGTCCGTGCACTTTTCATAGAGCAGCACGGCCAGCTCACAGAACTCCTCGCGGGTGATGGGCTTTGTCATGTCCGCGTCTTTCAGAATATCGGGAACGAGGCCCAGCTCCGCCGCCCTCCTCAGTTCGGGGGTGGCCCAGTCGCTGGCGTTGCTCCAGTAGGCGGGGTTTCCGATGGTAACGATGTTGGAATAGGCGGAATAGACGGTTTTGTCAATCCAGTCGCCCGTATAGCCCCATAGGCAGCTGAAACGGGCGCGGAAGGAGTACGTTTCGGCCTTGATGTCGATTTCATCGAAGCTATTGGAACTGTCGAAGGGGTAGTATTCATAGTAGCCGCCGCGATCGAGGAACTCGGAGAGATAGTCGCTGGTGTTCCACAGGTGGGACGGGCCTTCGTTCCAGTCGTAATCGGCGTATTTGTACTCAAAGTCGATGAAGATGTAATCACAGTCATAGCCATCGTAAGCGGTATAGTCTTCCGTAATCGTGTTGTGGATGGTCAGGACGCTCTGGGGTACATCCAGCCGCAGCTCAAAATAAGGGACGCCGTCGCTGTCATACTTCAGCTCCGCTTTGAGATTCTGCGGCGCATCAAATGAGAAGGGGGCGGCGAAGGCGAAGGTGGGCAGGATAGCAAGCAACATCAGGAGCGAGAGAATCCCCGCAAGAAGGCGCTTTTTCATGCAAATACACTCCTCGTTATCGTTTTTTCCGCCGGCTAAATCAATACAAAGGCCGCGGTTACCCTTCATGATACCATCGGGCGAGGCGCTTCACTTTTCTGGAAGTCACATGAAAATTTTCCCAAAGTAACGTCTTTGTTCTGCCCTCAATAAAAAGAAGCCCGCCATGCAGCAGGCTTCTTTTTCTTTCTTATTTACGTGTCGGCATATAGGCTGCGCCGCAGGAGCTTACTAAGCCATGTCTTTCGTTTGATAGCGCACGGCGAATTTTTTCCGGTACTCTGAAGGAGAAAGCTGGGTGCGCCGTTTGAAGGCTACGGCAAAATGCCCTGCGTTTATAAAGCCGCACTCCTTTGCCACGTCTTCAATGGAGTGCTCCGTTTGCCGGAGCAGCTCCTGAGAGCGCTCGAGGCGAATATCCATGAGGTATTGGTGCGGCGTGCGGCCGGTTTGCTGCTTAAAAACCCTTTTGAAATGGCCGGGGCTTAGATAGATGAGGTTGCATATATCGCTGATGGTGATGCTGGACTGATAATGCTCCCGCATGAAGGAAATGGCCTGGCTTATGTATGGGTTGTCGAGATTTTCCGTGTTCTGTACGACGGAGGACTCCAAATCACGGATAAGCTGAAAGACAATCTGCGTGGCAAGGCTCCGCACCATCTGCAGAAAGGCGCCGCCGTAATTCATATACTCAAGCTGAAACTGGCCGATTAAGTCGAGAACCTGCTCGCTGTACCGCCCATGGATGCGTTTGAGTCGAAACGCCTCTCCGCGTACCCGGCTCAATTCGGCGGCGATGGCGTCAAAAAACGATTTCCTGACGGCGATGTGCAGGTATTTACCGTGGGGCTTCGGGCCGTTCGGGACGGCGCAGATTTCCACCCACGGCGCGATTGCCAGCATGTCTCCTTTTTTGACGGGATAGAGCACGCCGCCCACCTTCGTCACCGGCGCCGTGGTGAGAAACAGCACGAAATGGTAGTCGTCCACACTGATGGTTTTGCCGATGACGAACTCTTCCGGTTCGTAAACGGCAATATCCTGAGAAATGGTCGCTTTTGTTTTAAAATAGAGTTCCGGGGGGATGGCGCTAACGAGCTGGTCAAAACTTATGCGCATTCCGGCTAACCTCCTCATGTCCTTTTGGGGCATGGTGGTGTTGCGACTTTCCCTGATACTGTTATATATGTATTTTAGCAGTAAATCAAGATATGTCTGCTTCCGGTTGTGACGATGGCCGCACCGCTCGGCAGCCGGTTTTCGTTCTTCTGCGCCGAAAAAGGGGCGGGCTGATTCGACTGGGGAGAGAAGGGGAGCGGGAAAACGCTGGTATTGCAATGGTTTTCGCGGGATGGGAAGCCGGCCAAAGCGCCTTGTCCCAGCGGCTGCAGGGTGCTATACTGTTTGTATCTGCACGTCCGTAAGCCGCCTGAAAAGCGAGAGCGGGCTTACAATATAGACAAGGTGGATTTTGCTGCTATGAAAATCATCATTATCGGCGGGTTTCTCGGCTCCGGCAAGACAACGATTATAAAACGCATGATTCGTGGACTGGTTGATGCGGGGCACACCTGCGCCATCATCGAAAACGAAATTGGCGCGGAGGGGATAGACGACGCCCTCCTGCGGGAGGCACAGGTGGAGATTACGCCGCTTTTCGGCGGCTGTGTCTGCTGCCAGATTTCGGGGAATCTGCTGGCGGCTGTTTCCCGCATCCACGAACAGGTGGCGCCCGATTTCATCATCGTGGAGATGACGGGCCTTGCCCTGATGGATGGCATAAAGGACGTGTTCCTGCAGTACGGCCGGCCCGGCGTGTCGGTGCACACCCTGTGCGTTGTGGATATGTCCCGCTGGAAGCACCTCATTCGGGCGCTGGCGCAGGTGTTTGACCATCAGGTGGCGGGGGCGGATGTGCTGCTCCTGAACAAGGTGGATATAGCCGCGCCGACGGATGAAACATTTACGGTTCTCAGGGAAAAGGCGCCGGAGGCCAAAATCCTCGTACTGGACGAGACGCTGCAAGCGCCGGAGGCCCTTTGGGCACAGCTCGCCGATGCGGCGGCGCTTCACTGAAAGGAAGATATATCATGAGCACCAACCACCATCACCACCATCACGAGCACGGCCCGGACTGCAGTTGCGGCGGACACGAGCACGGCCCCGATTGCGGCTGCGGCGGACATGAGCATGAAGCCGCCGGCGTGATTGAAGGCGCCCTGATACTCAGCCGCCGCGGGGTTCGCGCTTTTGACCCGCCCATACAGGCTGAGAGTGCGCTGGAGTGGATAATCCAAAGGATTAAAGAAATCTCAGAGACGATTGCCGTGGAGCGGGTCATTCTGGGGCATGTGAAGGCCCTCATTGAGTGCGAGGCGGGGCGGATTGCCCTTTCCATAACCCGTGTCGACTCTCCGGATGCGACGGTTATCGATTCATGGCAGGGGGATATGGAGGTTGCCCGATGCAATCTGTCCCTCAATGTCCTGTCCGTTGCCCAGACGCAGGCGAGGGGCGACGTTGAGGCACTTATGAGCCGCCTGTTTGAATAAAGCGTGAGGTATAAGGGCTGTTCCACCTTGCGGAGGGTCAAAACTCTTGCGCTGGGTAAAAAGCAATCTAAAATGTAAACCTCCTGTCTGGCGCACGCCAGACAGGAGGTTTTGTTTATTGGATGAGGTGAGCTGAAACCGATGGGGAAGGCTCAACTCGCAATCTTACGCGTTATGAGAATCAGAGCATCAGAGCCTTTACGACGCGCTGTAGAGCCGGAGCATGATAATCCTAGCCTGCTGACAGGTGTATGTACCGTGGGGGCCGAAAAGGTTATCATACATTTATCCTGCCAGGACCGCGCTTTGAGCGTGATTATGACCAGTC
>DUPW01000082.1 GCA_012838125.1 Papillibacter sp. | reverse complement strand
CTCGGTATCGTGGGGCTGCCGAACGTCGGCAAGTCCACTCTGTTTAACGCCATCACAAACGCCGGCGCCGAAAGCGCCAACTACCCCTTCTGCACCATTGACCCGAACGTGGGCGTCGTCCCCGTGCCGGACGAACGTCTCATCTTCCTGCGGGATATGTACAGCCCGAAAAAGGTGACCCCCGCCGTCATCGAATTCGTAGACATCGCAGGGCTCGTCCGCGGCGCATCCCGGGGCGAAGGCCTGGGCAACAAGTTCCTCAGCAACATCCGCATGACGGACGCCATCGTCCACGTGGTGCGGTGCTTTGACGACCCCGACGTGGTCCACGTGGAAGGTGGGGCTGACCCCCTGCGGGACATCGAAATCATCAACATCGAGCTGATTATGGCCGACCTTGAGATGGTGGAGCGGCGTATCGAAAAGGCGAAAAAAGCCGCCAAGGGCGACAAAAAATTCGAGCAGGAGGCCGCCCTCTTTGAGCGCCTGAGGGACCACTTAAACGAAACAAAACCGGCCCGCAGCTTTGAGTGTACCCCCGAAGAGCGCGCCCTCATCGCCACGTCGGAGCTCATTTCCCTCAAGCCCGTCATTTACGCCGCGAATATGGACGAGCAGGGCTTTACCGCAGGGTACGAAAAAAGCGCGTACTACAACGCCGTGCAGAATTTCGCCGCCTCGGAGGGCGCGCAGGTTCTGCCTATCTGCGCCAAAACGGAGCAGGAAATCGCGCAGCTTGAGGAGGATGAGCGGCAGCTCTTCTTGGAGGAACTGGGAATCAACGAATCGGGCCTTGACCGACTCATTAAATGCTCCTATGCCCTTCTCGGCCTCATTTCCTTCCTCACCGCCGGCGCCGACGAATGCCGCGCATGGACCATCCAGAACGGGACAAAGGCGCCTCAAGCGGCGGGCAAAATCCACTCAGACTTTGAGCGGGGCTTTATCCGCGCCGAAGTGGTGGCCTTTGAGGACCTGAAAAACACCGGCTCCATGGCGGCGGCCCGGGAGCGCGGCCTTGTGCGCTCGGAGGGCAAGGAATACGTCATGCAGGACGGCGACGTCGTCCTCTTCCGGTTTAACGTATGACCGCGCCAGCAAATCCCCGGCGCCGTATCGACCTGATTGACGCGCTGCGGGGCCTTGCCGTGGTGCTCATGGTGATGCACCATTTCGCCTACGACCTCGTGGTCTACGCCGGCGCACCGGTGTGGCTGTTTACAAACCCCGTTATCGACATTTTCCACTATATTTTCGCCGGACTGTTCATTTTCCTCTCCGGCGTCTCCTCCCGCTTTTCCCGAAGCAACATAAAGCGCGGGCTGAAGGTTCTCATCGCAGCGCTGGTTATCTCCATTGTAACGCACCTGCCCATAATCGACGCACCCATCGTCTTTGGCATTTTGCACCTTCTGAGCTTCTGTATGCTCTTTTACGGGCTGACCCGCCGGCTGTGGGATAAGATTCCCCGGGCGATTGCGCCGATTCTCTACGTCGCTCTCATTGCGGGCTCGGCGATAGCGGTCTCGTTTCCCCTGAAAGGGACGGGGCTGTGGCTTTTCGGCTGGGTGCAGGAGGGGTTTTTCAGCGCCGATTATTTCCCCCTCTTTCCGTGGCTCTTTGTGTTCCTGCTGGGAACATGGGCGGGGGCGTTCGTGGCGGAAGGGCGGCTGCCGGAGTGGTTTTACACCTTCACCATGCCCTTTTTCCCCGCTGTAGGCCGCAAGTCCTTTCTCGTTTACCTCATTCACCAGCCGATTCTCTTCGGCCTTGTCCAGCTGGGGCTGCTCCTGTTCGGATAACGGCGAATAAACGCCCCTTCCTCCACATAGCCTCTTAAATAATGCGTCCACTTTGAGGGAAAGGAGCCTCCTATCATGCCGCACCGACTGATAAGGCGCCTGATGAAAGACACAGACCCCGCCTCCCCCGCCGCCCGTTCCGCTGTGGGGGCCTTTGCCGGCTGGGTGGGCATCGGGTGCAACGCCCTTCTGGTGGCGGCAAAGCTCATGGTTGGCCTGATGGCGGGGAGCGTCTCCGTGGTGGCGGACGCCTTTAACAACCTCTCGGATATGCTCGGTTCCCTCGTCACCCTTGTGGGCTTTAAGCTGGCCGCCCGCCGGGCCGACCCGGAGCACCCCTTCGGGCACGGGCGGTATGAGTACATCGCGGCCCTGAGCGTGGCTGTTTTCATCGTAGTGGTGGGCGTGGAGCTGGGGCGGGACTCCATCGCAAGGCTTCTTAACCCGGAACCCGTCTCCTTTTCAACAGGCGGGCTTTTACTGCTTTTCGTCTCCGCTTTGCTGAAAGTGGCCCTCGGGCTGTTTTACCGCGGCCTTGCGCAAAAATACAGCGCCCCTTCCCTGCGGGCGTCCAGCGCGGACAGTTTTAACGACGTAATCGCCACCGGCGCTGTGCTGGTTGGTGCCATTCTCTCCCGCTTTGCCGGCGTGAATATCGACGGCTGGCTGGGCCTTGCGGTGGGGGCGTTTATCGTGTGGAGCGGTATCGGCCTGGTGCGGGATGCTCTCAGCCCCCTCTTGGGGGAGTCTCCCGACCCGGAACTTGTGCGCCGCATGGTGGATACGATAAAAAGCCATGAGGAGATTATCAGCATGCACGACCTCATCATCCACGACTACGGGCCTGAGCGGCGGTTTGCCAGCGCCCACGTGGAAATCTCCGGCGCATTGAGCGCGCAGGAGGCCCATGGCGTCATTGACGCCATCGAGCGGGAAGTGCTCCGGCAGGAAGGGGTGCACCTTCTGCTGCACCTTGACCCCGTCAGCACTGACGCAGAACTTGGCAAAGTGCGTGCCCGCATCCAGCAGGGCGTGAAATCCGTGGACGAGCGCCTTTCGGTACATGACGTGCACATTGAACTGTCCGACTGTGTGACGTATTACTTTGACGTCACCGTCCCGCCTGAGTGCACCCTGCCCGCTGACGAACTGAAGGAGAAAATCCGCCGGGCGGTGGAAACTGCCTCCCCCGAGCCGGTTAAAACCGTTATCCACATTGACCGGTTTTACACCACATTTTAATCAAAAACCGGCTCAAAGCCGGTTTTTTCACGTCTAAAAGGTGTGAGGAGGAGAGCGCCGGCAAGCTTTGGACCGACTCGCCTTAAAGACCCGCTGTAAACCGCCTGACAAGGGCGGGGCGAAGGCCTTTTCCGGCGCGCAGGTGCCGCACAAAACGCCAAGATGTTCTTTTTTTATTCACATTCCTGTGCTATAATTCAATGATTAAATGGGATTTTAGCCAAATCAGGCCCGATTACCGGGAAATTTTGATGACGAAAGGCTTTATATATGTTTAAGAAACTGGTTTCTAAGGTTATTGGTACGCATAACGACCGCGAGCTTCGTGCCATCTCCGCCATTGTCGCAAAAATCGAGGCGCTGGAGCAGTCGTACAAAAAGCTCTCGAATGAGGCTCTTCGCGCCAAGACCGACGAATTTAGAAAACGCCTTGCCGCCGGCGAAACACTGGACGACCTTCTGCCGGAGGCCTTCGCCTGCGCCCGGGAAGCGGCGGACCGCGCTCTGGGTATGCGGCCTTATCCCGTGCAGCTTATCGGCGGCGTGGTGCTCCATCAGGGGCGCATCGCCGAGATGAAGACGGGCGAAGGAAAAACCCTTGTGGCCGTTTTGCCGGCGTACCTCAACGCCCTTGCGGGAAAAGGCGTCCATATCGTAACAGTCAACGACTACCTCGCCCGGCGTGACAGCGAGTGGATGGGGAAGGTCTACGAATTTTTAGGCCTGAAGGTGGGCCTTATCGTCCACGGGCTCACCGCTGCCGAGCGGCGGGAGTCCTACGCCGCGGACATTACTTATGGCACGAACAACGAGTTCGGCTTTGACTACCTGCGGGACAACATGGCCCTGTACAAGGGCGACATGGTTCAGCGGGGACATAACTTCGCCATCGTGGACGAAGTGGACTCCATCCTCATCGACGAAGCCCGCACGCCCCTTATCATCTCCGGCCAGAGCACGGAGTCTACGGAGCTTTACACGAAGGTGAACGAATTTGTGGCCCGGCTGAAGAAGGCCGTCTACGCCTCCCTTGACGAGAAGTCACAGGAGGACGAGGACATCGACGCCGACTACGTGGTGGACGAAAAGTCCCGCACCGCCACCCTCACTGCCCGGGGCATCGCCAGAGCGGAGGAGTATTTCGGCATTGAAAACCTCGCCGACCTTGAAAACAACACCCTCTCCCACCACATCAATCAGGCTCTCAAGGCCCACGGCGTCATGCAGCGGGACGTGGACTACGTGGTGAAAGACGGTGAGGTCATCATCGTGGACGAGTTCACCGGCCGCCTCATGCTGGGCCGCCGGTACAACGAAGGTCTGCATCAGGCTATCGAAGCGAAGGAGCACGTGAAAGTCGCCAGCGAGAGCATCACGCTGGCCACCATCACCTTCCAGAACTACTTCCGCCTTTACGACAAGCTCTCCGGCATGACCGGTACGGCCAAGACGGAGGAGGCGGAGTTTAACGCCATTTACAACCTCGACATCATCGAAATTCCCACCAACAAGCCCCTTGTCCGCATCGATCACCCCGACGTGGTCTACAAAAACGAAAACGGTAAGTTCCGGGCCATTATCGACCAGATTGCAGTGTGCCACGAGAAGGGCCAGCCCGTCCTTGTGGGCACGGTGTCTATTGAAAAGAGTGAACTTCTCTCTGCGCTTTTGAAAAAGCGGGGCATCCCCCACAACGTCCTCAACGCCAAGCACCACGAGAAGGAAGCGGAAATCGTGGCTCAGGCGGGTAAATTCGGCGCCGTCACCATCGCCACGAACATGGCCGGCCGCGGAACGGACATCGTTTTGGGCGGTAACGCGGAGTTTCTCGCGAAAAACGACCTGAAAAAGGCCGGCTACAGTGACGACGTCATCCTCTACGCCACGGGATATGCCGACACGGCGGAGGAGGAAATCCTCGCCGCCAGAAAGCACTATCATGAGTGCCTTGAAAAGCACCGGAGCGTAACGGAGGCGGAGGCGGAAAAGGTGCGCGCCGCAGGGGGTCTGTTCATCATCGGCACCGAGCGGCACGAGTCCCGCCGTATCGACAATCAGCTGCGGGGCCGCGCCGGCCGCCAGGGGGACCCGGGCGAGTCGCGCTTCTACATCGCCATGACGGACGACCTCATGCGCCTGTTCGGTTCCGAGCGCATCATGGGCATGATGGAGACCCTCAAAATCGACGATGACACACCCATCGACCAGAAAATGCTCTCCGGCGCCATCGAGCGGGCCCAGAGGAGCATCGAAAGCCGCAACTTCCAGGCCCGTAAACACGTCCTCGAGTACGACGACGTGATGAACACCCAGCGCAAAATCATCTACGAACAGCGCCGGCAGGTGCTGGACGGTGAAAACCTCAAGCCCACCATCTTCTCGATGATTCGGGAAGTCATTGAGCGCACCGTCGCCGTGGGGTTCGACGAGCATGGCAAGCTCACCGATACAGAGACGCTTCTCGACCTTATCAAGCCCTTCGAGGCCCTGTTCCTGAAAAAGTCCGACTTCAAAAAACTCACCGAAGGGGACGTCACCCGCGACGAGTTTATTGACCGGCTCTACAGCAAGGCCGAGGAAGTCTACGAGGCGAAGGAGGCCTCCTTAGGCCTTCTGCCGGACACGAACACGCCTCTCATGCGGGAGCTTGAGCGAGTTATCATGCTCCGCGTCGTGGACGAATACTGGGTGGAGCATATTGACGCCATGGAGGAGCTACGGGACGGCGTCCGCCTGCGGGCGTACGGTCAGGTTAACCCCGTGGACGAGTACAAGCGGGAAGGCTTCGATATGTTCGAGGCCATGATTGCCGGTATCCGGGAGGAAGTGGTGCGCCGCGTCTTCATCGCCCGGGTGCGCTCCGACCAGTCCCTCCAGCGCCGGAGCGTGGCGAAAAACGCCAGCGCCCAGAACGTGGGCGGGGACGACTCCGTGAAACGGCAGCCGGTGCGTAAGGAAAAGAAAATCGGCCGCAACGACCCCTGCCCCTGCGGCAAAAAGCGTCCCAACGGCCTGCCCATGAAATACAAAGACTGCTGCGGAAGGAACGAGTAAGAATGGCCTTTTGCGAAATCCGCTGCGGTGACCTCGTCTACTTCACCTCGTCTCTCATCCCCGTGCCCCACGCCTTTACCACGCGGCACGGGGGCATCAGCTGCGGCATTTTCGAGACCCTTAACCTCGGCCGCGGGCTGGGAGATGACCCGAAGGCCCTGAAGGAAAACTACGCCCGCGTCTCCTGCGCCGTGGGGTTTGAGGCGGACCGCTTCGTGTTCTCCCGTCAGGTCCACGGCGATACAGTCCGCCCCTGCACAGCGGTGGACGCCCTCCCGCCGGAGGGGGATGTGCCCTACGAAGCGGACGGGCTGATTACAAACGAGAAAAATGTCCCCCTCGTCATCAGCGTGGCCGACTGTGTGCCGATTCTACTCTATGACCCGGTGCGTGGCGCCGTGGGTGCGGTGCACGCCGGATGGCGGGGAACGGTGCAGGATATCGCGGCGAAGGCCGTGCGTCGCTTAGCGGCGGAGTACGGCTCGCGCCCTGAGGATATCCGTGCCGCCCTCGGCCCTTCAATCTCCCTCTGCTGCTTTGAGACGGGTCCGGAGGTGGCGAAGGCCGTCTCTGCCCTCTTAGGCCCCCGGGGGGCGGAGTTTGCCCTGCCCCGGGGGGATAAGTATATGGTGGACCTTAAAGGCATCAACGCCCACCGCCTTGAGGATGCGGGGCTTTCGCCGGAGAACATCGACATCTCCCACCTGTGTACATCCTGCCGGTGCGAGACCTTCTGGTCACACCGCAAAACGAAAGGAAAACGCGGCGGTCAGGCCGCTCTCATTATGATGAAAGGATAGGCCCTCATGTCCAAGCGCGCCTTATCACTTCTTCTTGCGGCGGCGCTCCTTGTGCTCTGCGCCTCCTGCGCAGACCCCGATGTGTCGGACACTCTCGACCCGATGGTAGAGTACAGCCCGCCCGCGCCATTTACCCCCGTCCGGGTGGTGGACTCTCAGTTTACCGTCCGATACGACCCGGACGCCTCCTTTAACCCCATTACGGGGACAAGCCCCAATAACATGGCCCTCACGCCGCTCCTCTACGAGGGGCTTTTTGTGCTGAATGAGCGGTTCGAGGCCGAGCCGGTCCTCTGCGACACCTTCTCCACGGAAGACGGGCTCACCTACACCATCACTATAAAAGGCGGCGTCCTCTTTTCAGACGGTTCCGCCCTCACGTCACGAGACGTAAAATACTCCCTCGAGCAGGCGCAGCAAAACGGGCGCTTTACCGGGCGCCTTACACACATCGCAGACATTGAAGCCCCCGATGCGGGCACCGTGGTCATCACCCTCAGTGCCCCCCACAGCCGCCTGCCCCTCCTGCTGGACGTGCCGATTATAAAAAACGGCTCCATTTCCTCAGACCGCCCGCCGGGAACGGGCCCGTACACCCTCGATACATCGGAGGGCGCACCCCGCCTTACGGCGGCAGAGCACTACCGTGACCTGTATACGGCGCCCATTGACGTGATTTACCTCGACTTCTGCTCCGACGCGGAGCTTCCCGCCCGGTTTATCGCCCAGGAGATTGACCTGTTCTGGAGCGACCCCGGCGGCATCGGCGGCCCGCGCCTGACCCAGGACCATGACGCTTGGTACTACAACACCAGCATCCTGCAGTACGTGGGCTTTAATATGCGGCGGGATATCCTAAGCCACACCGCCTTCCGCCGGGCCATCAGCCTTGCCGTCAACAGAGCGGAAATCGTGGAGGAGGTTCTGGACGGGCACGCCGTGGCCGCGCCCCTCGTCCTCAGCCCCAAGCATCCCCTTTACGACAGCACATGGGTCACGCCGGTAAGGGATGTATCCTCAGAAATTTCCGCCATTTTTGCGGAGATTGGCCTTGAGGACTTTAACAGCGACGGGTATCTGGAATACCCCGGGACAGCCGGTGAAAGCCAGCCCTTTTCCCTCTCCCTTCTGGTGCACGACCAGCCGTTTAAGGTTGCCGCCGCGGAAAAGATGACGGACGCCCTCATGTCCATCGGCATCAGCGTGGAGCTTGTGAAGCGGCCGTGGGAGTCGTACTTAAGCGCCCTCCAAAGGGGGCAGTTTGACTTATATCTGGCTGACGTCTACCTGCCCGCCGACTTTGACCTCTCGGCGCTCCTCGCCCCTGGCGGTCCCCTCGATTACGGCCACGCAGGCAGCGAGGCATACAAAGATTACATCGCGGCCTTCCTCGCCGCACGGGGAGAGGAAAGCGAAACATTGGCGGCGCGGCAGCTTTGCACGGCCATTGAGCAGAATGCGCCCATTATTCCCGTCTTGTACCGGCAGTACGCCGTTCACACAAGTCGCAACATCGCAAAGGGCGTAAGCCCCACGCAGTCGAGCATTTTTTACAATCTGTCAAACTGGAGGATTGCCCTGGGCACCTCCGGTTAGCCGGACACATAAGACACGCCCGATTCTGACTGTCCGGGCACTGAAGGTCTTGCGCTCCGGCAGTCATTTCCATACAATAGAAGCATGTTCCGGCGGGATGACGCGGAAAGGGTTTTGGTTTTATGCACGTTTACAGATGCTTTACGGAAAAGCGGCCCGGGTTTGACGTGGAGGCGCGCGGGGTTTTAAGCGATCTGCGGGAGTTTCTCGGCATTAAAAACCTTGCGGCCGTTCGCCTTTTTAACCGCTACGATATTCAGGGCATCTCGCGGCAGATTTACGAAAAAGCGCGAACCCTCGTTTTTTCGGAGCCGCAGGTGGACGACTGTTACGACGAAGCGCTTCCGGAAATTCGCGCCGTAAAATGGATACTGCCCATCGAGGCCCTGCCGGGGCAGTACGACCAGCGGGCCGACTCCTGTGAGCAGTGCATCCAGATGATGACCTGTCTCGACCGGCCCCGGGTCAAAACGGCGAAGGTGTACGTCTTCTGCGGCCCCCTCACGGAGGATGACAAGCGGAAGATTGAAGAATACATGATTAACCCCGTGGAGACGCGGAGGGCGTCCATGGACAAGCCCAGTACCCTTGTGGAGACGCCGCCGGCGCCAAAGGCCGTCCCCACTGTAGACGGCTTTATCGGCGCAGGGGAGGCGGAGCTTCAGGATATCCTTACGCGCTACGGCCTTGCCACGGACATAGACGACCTGCGCTTCATGCAGCGTTATTTCAGAGACGAGGAGCGCCGGGACCCCACGGAGACGGAGCTGCGGGTCATCGACACCTACTGGTCTGACCACTGCCGTCACACCACCTTTTTAACCCATCTTGAATCGGTGGAGTTTGAGCACGAGGAGGCCAAGCGGGCCTTCGACCAGTATCTCGCCGCCCGAAAAGAGGTCTACGGGGAGGAGGAAGCCACCCGCCCCATGACCCTCATGGACATGGCGACTATTGTCCCAAAAGCCCTGCGGCGGCGGGGAAAGCTTGAGAACCTCGACGAGTCCGAGGAAGTCAACGCCTGCTCCATCCGTATTGACGCCGAGGTGGACGGACGCAAGGAAGACTGGCTTCTCATGTTTAAGAACGAGACCCACAACCACCCCACGGAAATCGAGCCCTTCGGCGGCGCGGCCACCTGCATCGGCGGCGCAATTCGGGACCCCCTCTCCGGGCGGGCGTACGTCTATCAGGCCATGCGGGTCACCGGAGCCGGCGACCCCCGGGCGCCCATCGAGGCCACGCTACCGGGCAAAATCCCCCAGCGCAAGCTCACCGTCACGGCGGCGCAGGGGTATTCCTCCTACGGCAACCAAATCGGTGTGGCAACAGGCCTTGTGCACGAAGTCTACCACCCCGGTTACATCGCCAAGCGCATGGAAATCGGCGCCGTGGTGGGAGCCGCACCTGCTGAAAACGTGGTGCGTGAGCGCCCCGCGCCGGGGGATAAGGTTATCCTCTTAGGCGGCAGAACTGGGCGGGACGGCATCGGCGGCGCCACCGGCTCCTCCAAAACACACAACGACCAGTCCCTCACGACGATGGCATCCGAAGTGCAGAAGGGCAATGCCCCTGAGGAGCGCAAAATCCAGCGCCTGTTCCTCGACCCGGAGGTGACGCGCCTGATTAAGCGCTGCAACGATTTCGGCGCAGGGGGCGTGTCCGTGGCCATCGGGGAGCTGGCGGACGGGCTGGATATTAACCTCAGCCTCGTCCGCAAGAAATACGACGGGCTGGACGGGACGGAGCTGGCCATCTCTGAGTCTCAGGAGCGCATGGCCGTCGTCGTGGCGGCGGAGGACGCAGAAGCCTTCATCGCCAAAGCCGCCGGCGAAAACCTTGAGGCCTACATCGTGGCGGAAGTCACCGAGACGCCCCGCATGGTGATGCGCTGGCAGGGGGAAGTGATTGTGAATTTAAGCCGCTCCTTCCTCTCCTCAAACGGCTCGCCGAAAAGGGCGCAGGCCTGCGTCATGCCGCCCCAGTCGCAGGAAAGCGCGGAAACGGCGGGCGGGGCCGTGGCGGAGCGCCTTAAAGCGCTGGTATCCGACCTGCGCTTTAGCTCCCAGAAGGGGCTGGCGGAGCGGTTTGACGCGTCCGTGGGTGCGGGCACGGTGCTGGCCCCTTACGGCGGCAAAACGCAAAAGACACCAACACAGGTCATGGCGGCCCTGCTGCCTGTGACCCGTGGGGAGACCACCACCTGCTCCGTCATGTCCTTTGCATACAACCCGTACCACGCCTGCCAAGACCCCTTTGGTGCGGCGCGGGAGGCGGTTATTCTGTCCGTTGCCAAGCTGGTGGCGGCGGGATGCGACCCGGACAGGGCGTATCTGACGTTTCAGGAGTACTTTGAGCGTCTGAGAAAGGACCCGGCCCGGTGGGGCAAGCCTGTGGCCGCCCTGCTGGGGGCTTTAGAGGCGCAGTTTGCCCTCGAGATTGCCGCCATCGGCGGAAAAGACAGTATGTCCGGCTCCTTTAACGAGCTGGACGTGCCCCCCGCCCTCGTCTCCTTTGCCATCGCCCCAAGCGATGCGCGGCACGTCCTCTCCCCCGAGTTTAAGCAGGCGGGCAGCCGCGTGGTGCTCTTCCCGAAAGGTGAGACGATTCAGGAGACGAAGGGTGTCTGGAAAACAGTGCGAAAGTCCGTCACGGCGGGGAAGGTTCTCTCTGCCTGGGCGGTGACGGAAGGCGGCATCGCGGAAGGCCTGTTTAAGATGGCCGTTGGCAACATGCTGGGCTTTACGGCGGACGCAGATGCGCCTGTGGACTTCTTCCGACCGGAAATCGGCGCCATCATCGCGGAGGTGACGGAGCCGGTGGAGGGCGCCATCCCCCTCGGCACCGTTACGGAAGCGCCGAGTCTTGTGATAAATGGCGAGTCCGTACCCCTCGATGCGCTCATCCCCCTCTGGGAGGGCGTCTTAGAGCCTGTGTTCCCCACCCAAGCAAAAGCCGAAGGGAAAGCCGAGCCGGTGCTCTGTACAAAGCGGCATATCATCACGCCGAAAGAGCGGTTTGCCCGCCCTCGTGCGGCGGTCATCGCCTTCCCCGGCACCAACTGCGAAATTGACACGGCCCGGGCCGTGGAGCGGGCCGGCGGACGGGCGCAGATTACTGTGGTGCGAAACCTCACCTCCGCCGCGCTGGAGGAGTCCGTCCTTGCGGTGGCAGAGGCGATAAGGTCAAGCCAGATTCTCATTCTTCCCGGCGGCTTTTCCGGTGGGGACGAGCCGGACGGCTCCGCCAAGTTCATCACCGCCTTCTTCAGGAGCCCGCGCCTTATAGACGCTGTTCACCAGCTGCTCTACAAACAAGACGGGCTGATTCTCGGTATCTGCAACGGGTTTCAGGCCCTCATTAAGCTGGGCCTTGTGCCCTATGGGGAAATCGTCGCCCCCGGACGGGACACGCCCACCCTCACTTTTAACACCATCGCCCGCCATCAGGCAAAGTACGTCTACACCCGCGTAGCCTCCGTCCACTCCCCGTGGATGAGCCTCAGCCGCCCCGGGGACGTGCACGTGCTGCCCATCTCCCACGGGGAGGGGCGCTTTACCGCACCGGAGGAGCTGATTAAAACCCTGCGGGCAAACGGCCAGATTGCCACACAGTATTGCGACGAAAATGGCAACGTCTCCATGGACATCGCCACGAACCCCAACGGGTCGGCCATGTCCGTGGAGGGGCTCTTTAGCCCGGACGGGCGGGTCTTCGGCAAAATGTGCCATACGGAGCGCAGCGGCGAGTTTGTGGCCAGGAACATCTGCGGCGAACGGTACCAGCCGATTTTCGACAGTGGCGTGCGCTACTTTATCTAAATGCCGCGCCCCATCTTGTGACAGGAGGAGAGCGTCATGACCGACAGAGAACTCTTAAATCAGGCGGCGATGGCGATGAAGACTTCCTACGCGCCGTACTCGCGCTTTAAGGTCGGCGCGGCGGTCGAATGTGAGGACGGGTCCGTGTACTCCGGGTGCAAAATCGAAAACGCCGCCTTAGGGGCGACGCTCTGCGCCGAACGGGCGGCCATCGCCGCGGCGGTGCGGGCCGGGAACAGGCATTTACTCCGTATCGCCATCCATGCCGACGGGCCCCGCTACTGCGTGCCCTGCGGCACCTGCCGGCAGGTTCTCCACGAATTTGCCCCCGAGGCGGAGGTCCTCTGCTCCCGGGCGGACGGGCGCTACGTCAGCTACAAACTCACGGAACTTCTCCCCCATGCCTTTTCCTCCGAGCACCTGGAATAAAGCTTTCGGGACGATTCCGCCAAAATTTGCTAAAATGTCATATTACTGTAACACATTTTCCCTTTACTAACCCGCCTCATTTGATATAATAAGGTCAAGCGAACGGTGCGTAAAAGGAAGCCCGTTTGTATGCTCGTGTACGAGGGGGGTTCGGCAGTGGATGGATATACCAGAAAATTTGACGTCTTAACGACGCGTTCGGAAGCGCGGGAGATTCTGCAGGCTGTGTACGACGCCCTGCGCACAAAGGGGTACGACCCCGTGAGCCAGATCGTTGGGTATATCCTCTCGGAGGACCCGACGTATATCACAAACTACAATAACGCCCGCAGCCTGATATGCCGGCTCGACCGTGACGAGCTCCTGCAGGAGCTTGTTCGGAGCTTTCTGGAAAAGTAGTTTCGGCAACAATTACACCGGCGGCCCATTCGGCCGCCGGTTTTTCTTTTTTGGTAACAATTTGGTTTTTTGTTCTTTTTATTTGATAATGATTGTTACCGGCGAATTTTTGTGCAAAAATATATGAAAGACCCCTTGCCGCCAGAACCGTATTCATATAAAATGGTATGGAAATTTTTGCTTTCTCTGTTTTTCGCCGCCTTTCGCGTTGACAGATAGGATACAATGTGTTACAATTCCGTTACAATCTTTGCTAATGGAGGCGCTTATGGCCAGTAAGGAATCTCGCAGCCAGCTTGAGTATAAGGGTTTTCCCCTCCGCCGGAAGGATAACCTCATTTACTACGGCTCAATGGCTGATAAATACATCATCATGATGCAAATCGTCGATACGAAAAAAGTCAAGGAGATGGATGTGGCCACGAAGGTCATTGTTCAGCTTCAGCTGACGGATCCGAACCTGAAATCCCGGGACCGCGTGGTGAAGAAAACTGAAAAAAACAGCCTGTATCTGGCGATGGACGTGGCCGCGGTGTGGCTGGAACGGGCCATTGCGGCAGGATAACAGGAGGTTTATGCCATGCGACTGATACGCAAAACCAGCGCCGTGCTCCTCACGCTCGTCGTGCTCTTCTCGGCGCAGTACATAGAAGTTAAAGCCAGTAATATCGCATTCGGCGCCGCCACTGTATCCGCATCGGCGCTGAATATCCGCTCCGAACCCTCTACAGAGGCGGCGGTCCTTAAAACTCTCAACGAAAACGAACGCCTTGTCATCCTCGAAAAGACGAGTGATGCATGGTACCACGTGAACCACCACGGCACCGTGGGCTACGTGGCTTCGGAATACTTAAAAGATGTTCTCAAAGCTGAAAACTTTGAGGCCACCGGCAAGATTACAGGGACGGATGTCTCCTTCCGCCGCCGGCCGACGACGGAGTCAGAGCGCATCGGCTTCTTCGATATCAATACAGAATTTCAGGTCATCGGCATTAACAACGGGTGGTACAAGGGCGTCTATCAGGGGAAAACCGGTTACGTCCGCTCCGACTTCGTGGACATCATCGGCGGGCCCGCTAAGGCCGCGGCGGTGAACATCACCGACCCGAACGTCTCTGACCTGAGACGGCAGCTCGTTGAATTTGCCACCGGCTTCGTCGGTTACAGCTACGTCTACGGCTGCGCGTCCCCCTCCCGGGGCTTCGACTGTTCCGGACTCGTCTACTACGTGTTCCGCGAATTCGGCTACAACGTCACGCGCACTGCCACCAACCAGTATAAAAACGACGGTGTGTATGTTGAAAAGAGCCAGCTGCTTCCCGGAGATCTCGTCTTCTTCTCCTCCAACGGCGGCTACAGCATCACCCACGTGGGCATTTACATAGGCAACAACCAGTTTGTCCACGCTTCCACGCCGAAAATCGGCGTCGTCATCACCGATATGGATTCCGGTTATTACAAAACCGGTTATTACGGGGCAAAACGTATTCTCCCCTAAGTTTAATAGTTCCTGCTTCCTTAAAGCTTAAGGGCGGCGCTTAGTGCGCCGCCCTTCTTGTT
>DUPW01000081.1 GCA_012838125.1 Papillibacter sp. | reverse complement strand
GAGGTGGTCTCGTCCGTCACCACCACAGGCTCCACTTCGTCAAAGGGCTTCATCTCGTCCGGCATGATGTGCTTCTCGTGGGTGACCGCCATTTTCAGCTTATCGTCACGCACAAGCTCCGCCGCCTGCGCAAGGTGGTCTTCAAACTGAACGCGGGAGGCCTTAAACCCCACCGTGTCCACGTTGGCGATGTTGTTGCTGATAACTTGATGGCGCAGGTACGAGGCGTCCAGCCCGCGCTTGAGGGTGTTAACGGAGTTGAACATTCGTTCAATCATTCTGTATCGCCCCTTTTCTCAGCCGCCATTATTGAGCGGCCTGTCTTACCGTTTTGCTTCCGTCAGCAGTTTATTGGCGTCTGTCATAGCTTCGATGTAAAACTGCGTGGCGCGCGTTAAGGGAATATTGGCGCGCTTGGCAGAGGCTTCGGCCTCATCCCACTGTGCCCTTTCGATGTGGTGGATGGTGCGCACAAGCTCTGCTTTGATTCCCTTGCCCGTGATGAGGGGTTCGGTGATTTCTTCGCTGAGATGGGTTTCCTGCAGAATAGCGTCCATGGGTGAGTCCATAATCGCTTCAGCGAGGGAGAACAGGCCCACGAGGAAGTATTCATCCCGCTGCTTCCGCCGCTTTTGGAAAGTCGCGATTTTTTCCATAAAGAGGCCCCGGACGAGGGCGGCGCGGATGAGCTCATGGGGCTTGTTCGTCTTCATCTGGTTGAGGACGATGAGAGAAATCCACTTTTTCACCTCGTTGAGCCCTAAAATGAGCAGCGCGTGCAGGATGCCCGTGACGGTATATTGCAGGCCGTAATAGGCGGAGTTTACAATTTTAAGCAGCCGATAGGAGAGCACAAGGTCACGCTTTATGACGTTGGCCATTGCGTAAAAGCTCACCTCGGGATCGGAGATGTAGCGAAGCAGCTGCAGCTTGCTCACCTGCATGGTGTCCGAGCACTTGCCGGTTTGGATGACCGGCCGGCAGAAGAAGAATCCCTGAAAGAGGTTAAATCCAAGGGAATGGGCCAAATCAAAGTCCTCGTACGTCTCAATCTTTTCCGCCAGCAGGATTTTGCGCCGGTTATGGTTGATTTTCACGACGACGCGTTTGATTTCATCGAGGCTCGACTTGAAAAAGTCAATTTTGATGATGTCGGCAAGGTTAATCAGCGGCTCCATGGACGGGTCGTAGGAGAAATCGTCGAGGGCGAGGAGGTAACCCCGACGCTTGAGCCGTTTGCACGCTTCAAGGATTTGCGGCGTGGGGCGGACGTCCTCTAAAAGCTCCACCACGAGAATGTCGCTTGAGAGCATGTGGGGCACCTCGTCTAAAACAAGCTCCGGAGTAAAGTTCACGAAAGCTTTCTTCCCGCCCGTAATCGCCTGAATGCCGATGTCGCTAAACGCCGTTACGAGAACGTCTTTCGTTGCGGTGGTGCCGTCTATGGCGTCATAAGCTGGACTGTCCGGCCCGGCCCTGTAGAGAAGCTCATACCCGAATATCTCTTTTTTTACGTTGAAAATCGGCTGACTGGCCACACAGTCAAACACTCACACCACTCATTTCCGTAACCTTGCCGGTTACAAAATGTACCTGCATCATCACTTCCGAACAATCTCCGTGATGCGCACGCCGTAGTTGTCGTCAATCACAACCACTTCGCCTTTGGCAATCCGCTTCCCGTTGACAATCACGTCCACCAGCTCGCCGGCCATCTTTTCCAGCACAATCAGCGAACCGATGCCGAGATTGAGGACTTCGTTCATGGTTTTGCGTGTCCTCCCCAGCTCAATCGTCACTTGAAGCGGGATATCGTTTATGACGTCAAGACCCAGCTGACCATCCGTTACCTGCTCCTCCGGTTCGTCAAAGGACGGATATGTCATCGCTTTCACCGCCTTCACGGGTTTTGCCTGTGGGCTTGCGGGCCGCGCCGGCCGGGGCGCTGCCGCCATAGCAGGCTCGTGGACCTGTGCCGGTGCAGAGGGGGTTGGCGCCGCGGGAGCGGCCACCGGCTCCGGTTCGTCAACCGGCATCAGTGTGCGAATCATCGCTTTGGCCATGTCAAGGGACATAAGCTGCATGAGCTTGCTCTTTAAGAGGCCCTCGATTTCCATCACGAAACTGATTCTCACAACGAGGGAGTCCCTGTCCACATCGAGGAAGCAGGCCGGGTCATCGTCTTTCGTGGCCTGCTGCACCTCCGGCGGGGAGATGTTCACGTCGGAACTAATCATGTTCGCCATGGCCGTGGCCGCCGAGCCGATCATCTGGTTCATGACCTCGCTCATGGCGGAGAGATGGATTTCGTTGAGCACGATGCCCTCCGGCTCAACCTGTCCTTCACCGCCCATCAGCAGGTCGGTGATGAGGGCGGCGTCGTAATCGCGGATAACGAGAAGGTTCTTTCCAAAGACCCCCTCTGTAAACTCGACGCTGATGGCCATAAAGGGCCACTTGAAGGATTTCAGCACGTTTTCCGCCCGAAAGAGAGCCACGTGCGGCGTGGTGATGTTCACCCGTCGGCCGAGCAGAGCGTGCATCGTCGTTGCGGACGTACCCATGCAAATATTGCCGATTTCGCCGAGGGCGTCAATCTCCGCCTCCGTAAAGTGGCTGTTGATATCCTCCTCCAGCTCGCTTTCCACTTCTTCCATTTCGAGAAATTCTTCTAATTCGCTGTCTATCTGCGCCTGCGGCATTGATTCCACGCCATTGATGAGCGCATTGATTTCCTCTTGAGTCAAATCACTCATTCTCTTCGTCACCTCTCACTTCCTCAAGGATTTTCAGCGCTAGCTTATTTTTTGACGTGCCCAATGCCGCTCGGTATTTCGGGACGTTCTGGAATTTGAGAAGAAGCGGCGCGTCTACTTTATGGCTCAGCTGAATCACATCGCCCACTTCCAAACTTGCGATTTCACTGACTGTGGCCATGGTGGGGCTAAACTCCGCCGTAATCTCGATGCCTGTGTTTTTGATGCTTTTTAGAATGCGCTCCGGGTCCACGGCGGCCTGGCGCATCTGGGTGGAGTATATATGCCGCGTGCTGAGCTTTTTCGTAAAGGGCTCAAGGACCTGATGGGGCAGGCAGAAGCACATCAGTCCGCTTTCGGCTCCGATAATCACGTTGAGCGTGACGAGGAGAATCGGCTCGTTCATGTCAACAATCTGCGCAAACTGCATACTCGTTTCCACTTTTTCGAGGGTGGAGGAGACCTCCATCAGCTTGTCCCAGGATTCGTCGAAAATCCGAAGGCTCTGCCAGAGAACGCGCTCGATAATGGCCAGCTCAATCTCGGTAAACTGCCGCCCTTCCGAGTCGATTTCCTTCGTGCCCCCGAGAACGCGGCTGATGATGGAGTAGGAGATTTCCTTCGTCATCTCCATGATGATGGAGCCGTTAAAGGGCTGGGCATTGATAATGGCTAAGACAACGGGCGATGGGATGGAGTTGTTAAACTCACTGAATGAAACCTCCTCAATCGAGAGAAGCTCCGATTCGCAGTTTGTCCTGAGCATCGCCATAAGGTGGTTTGAAAAAAGATGGCCAAAGTTCTTGAAAACGAGATTGATGGCACGGATTTGCTCTCGCGTAAAACGATTGGCCGTTTTAAAGTCGTATGGACGTACTGACTCGCCCATCCCGGAATCCGTTTCGTCGGCTTCGCCGGTCTGCATCGAGGCGAGAAGCTTATCTATTTCCGCTTGCGACAAAACGTCCAACAATCACATCACTCCATTCGCCGCCGGATTAAATCGCGGTTAGTCCATTTTCTTTAGCCTGCCGTCTAGGGGGCTTTGCGCAACGCGCCGCCTGAAAGCCACGATTTTTTCCGCGATTTCCTCCGGCGTCTCCGCAACGGCGTACTTCCTGCCGGACACCATTGTGACAATCGTATCCGGAGTCTGCTCCACGAGTTCGATTTGGTCTTCGTTAACCCAGAAGCGGTTTATCTTATTGATTCGAGAAAGCTCTATCATACGGTCTTACGTCCGCTTAGCGCTTGAGGTTAATGAGCTCTTCAAGGAGCGTGTCGGACGTGGTGATGACGCGGGAGTTGGCCTGATAGGAGCGCTGCGTGATAATCATGTTCGTCAGCTCGTTGGCAAGGTCCACGTTCGACATCTCCAGCGCGCCGCTTTTGAGCACACCGCGGCCTTCGCCGGCAAAGTCCATGTTCACGGCACCCGTGTTCTGGCTCTGGCGGTAGTAACTCATGCCGATTTTCTCAACACCGGCGGAGTTGGGGAAGGTGGCCAGAAGAAGGCGGCCGATGGTGCGGGTCTCGCCCGTCTCCGTCATGGCTGTGATGAAGCCCTTTTCGTCAATCTTGTAGTTGCTCAGGGTGTGCTTCTCAAAGACGGGGTTGCCGTCGATGTCAATGACTTGATCCCCGAATTCGTCCAGGACGGGTTCAAGGATTTCACCTGAAATCTTCAGGTGGGAGAATGTCACATCCCCCTCCAGCGGGTTTTGAATAACAGACCGAACCTCGCCCGTATCCTCGTCCTCGATAACCTGGTCCAGGACGCCCACAACGCGGTGGCCGTTCTGCGTGACGAGATAGCCGTCGGCATCCAGCGCGAGGGCGCCGGCGCGGGTAAAGACGAAGCTGTCGTTTGTATAGGGGACTTGAACGAGGTCGCCGTCCTCATTCTCATGAAGCTTGCCCAGCACTCCGTTCATATCCACAACGAAGAATCCCTCGCCGGAAATGGCAAAGTCGAGGGGGTTGGACGTGGACTGGGTGCTGCCCTCCGTCATGCTCAGGGCAATACCGGCAATGTTCATGCCCAGGCCCACCTGCTGCGGGTTTCTCCCGCCGATGGTATCCGTGGGCGCGGAAGCCTGAACGAGGGTCTGGCTGAAGATATCCTGAAACAGGGTTCTGCTGGCTTTAAATCCCGTGGTGTTGACGTTTGAAATGTTGTTTCCGATTACGTCCATGGCCGTCTGGTTGTTTCTCAGGCCGGATACGGCCGAAAAGAGCGAACGCATCATAAGGCAGGTCCTCCTCTTGTTATGAGAATAATAGATGCCGTGTCTTTTGTGTTTGTGATGGATTTATGTATCGATTTCCCCGCCCTCTGATGGCGGAATGGGGGGATTTTCCGTCTCGCCTTCCACAGGCGGAGTATCAGGGGTTTCCATGTCCCCCTCCACAGGCGGCGTGTCGGGGTCTTCCGTTTCGCCCTCCCCGGGCTCGGTCACATCGGGGTTTTCCTCAATTTCATTAAAGACGAATTTGACGTCACTGAGCGCAATCGCTGCGTTGCCCACCGCCAGATACGGCACGCCGGAGCGCATCACCACCGCGTCCACGACGCCGCCGAAGGCGTGGGTCTCGCCCGTTTTCGCATCCACCACTTCGGCGTAAATGGTGCGCCCGATAAGGTCGTACGCCTGGGTGCTGTGAAGTGCGGCGCGCACGCTTTGCATTTCGCTTAAGGACGTCATTTGCGCCAGCTGGGTGACAAATTCCGTGTTGGACTGGGGCTCCAGCGGGTCCTGATATTTCATCTGGGCAACGAGAAGCTTAAGAAACGTCTCGGTGTCCACGCTGATGCCCGACTTTTTCGATTCCGTGGCGCCGGCGTACGTCAGTTCGCCCGCACCGGAGACACTCTGTACATCCATTCCGGCTTCCTCCCTCCTAGACTCTGTAGACGACCGTTGCATCCTCCGGCCGCCCGTTTTGATGGAAGTCGGACCAGAAGGTGCTCTCGTCGTCTCCCGATAAGGTGGCGAAGGCTCTGAAGGACTGGCCGCGTCGTCCGCCCTGCCGGCCGGAATTGCCGGGCTGCGGGGCGTTTTGGTTGTTAAAGCCCGCGGGCGTGTGGATAATCTCAAGGTCCTGCATCGTCAGTCCGTTTTTCTCAATGGCCTGCATCAGGATAGGCAGCTTATCCGCCACCGCCGAGCACACGTCCCGGTCGGGGGAGAAAATCCGGGCTGAAACGCCCCCATCCGTTTTCATTACGGA
Source organism: Papillibacter sp. (assembly GCA_012838125.1). GTDB lineage: Bacteria > Bacillota > Clostridia > Oscillospirales > Oscillospiraceae > Sporobacter. The sequence goes on along the minus strand of DUPW01000081.1, from coordinate 9,442 downwards.
GATGGTTAGCTCCCCAAGGGATTCCGGCTCGAGGGTGATGCGAATTTCGCTCACGCCCGTGCGCAGCTGCAAAAGGTCCTGCGAAAAACGCATAAGCGCCCGCTCCGCCGCTTCGGCGCGAATCCGTGTCTCCACAATGGGGGTGCCGCTCCAGGTGGCCGGCGCCGTTTGCGGCGCGGCCGCCCCGGCGGGAACGCGGGCGTTTTTCATGTCGTCTCCAAGGGGGGTCTCTTCTGTGCCCTGTTCAAAGCCGCCCGTTAAGGAGGTGTTGGCGCCGTCCGTCTCGGAGGTGGTTTGGGGCGCCGCTACGCTCATTTCCCCGAAGGGCGAGTGGGCGTTTTCAATGGTTGGTGCGTCCACCGGCTCATCTGTCCCGGAGCCGTCCGCCGCGGCCTGTATGAGGTCCGCCCCGTCGCTCTCGGCCAGATAGGCCCGGTCCGCCTCTAAAATCTCAGTGATTTTCTCCTGCACCATCGTCACATGGACGTCCGCCGCCCCATCGCTGCCGGACACCTCCGGCGGAACCGTCCAGACAAAATCCGAGGGACCTTCCACAGGTGCGACCTCTTCGCTTTGGGGGATTGCCGCCGCTACGGGTTCACCGCCCTGCGCGCTTAGGAACTGAACAAACCCGCAGGTTTCCGCAACGATTTCCTCGTCCGGCATGTCCTCATCGCTTATGCGCTCTATGTCCGTTTGATTCACGCCGCGCGCCGGACCGGCGTCTTTCGTCGGCTGCTCGAAACTCCGCTGCAAATACTCCATGAAACGCGTCTTGCTTCTGTCGCTTACTGCCGGACGGGTACTCGTTTCCACCGGCCCCGCCTGCGGCATGGGGGCGACGTTTATGGGTGCCGCAGCCTGCATGATAATCACCTCGCGCTCTCAAAATTTTAAATAGAGATTTTCGCCTTCGCTTATCCGGCTAAAATGGCCGTTACTTCCGCGGCAAGCTCAGGCTCGAGTTTTTCCAGCATGAGCGCGGCCGCCTGGGGCTGCATGGAGTAGCAAATCGCGGCGATTTGCTGTGCGTCGTAAAGCTCGGAGACGATGGCCGCCGCCGCTTCGGCGTCCATTTTTGAGTAAATGGCACCAACCTGCCGCATGGACTGGAGTTTATCGTCAGAGTATGTGGCGAGTATGTCCGCTATTGTCATTTCCTTAGCCGCCTCAATTTCGGCTTCCCACTCCTCCTGCTGCCGTTTCAGGTTCTTCTCGCGGATGTCCAGCCTGTCGCTTTGTTCCATGAGTTCCGTCTCCCGCTGGCTCAGCATGTCCTCCCTGTCGTTTAGAAGCTGCTCCCGCTGGTCCAGTTGGTGCGCCCGCTGCTCAAGCTGGTACTGGAGGCTTCGGGTTTCCGCGCCCGGCAGGAAGTTGGGGATGCCGAAGGCCTCGAGGATGACGTCCGCCGTGCCGGTGAAGACGAGCGCCGCAGCGCCGGCCGCCACAAGCAGAAGGAGCACGAGGATAATAATGATGGCTCTGCGGGCGCCGCCTTTTCTCTTCTTTGGATTCCTATTTATCTCCTGAGCGTCCGGCGGGACGGGACGGTTTGAGGGCTTAAAGGTCTCTTCAAACTTTTTCCCGCGCCAGTGCATCGCCGATGCGGCGATTTTCGCCGCCGTCTGATCGCTGACAGCCATCTACACATTCACCTCCGTTGCTTCATCGTCGTCCTTATCTTCAATCTGCTGGAAGGAGAGGATACTGTCGAGGGCTTTGGCCTCATCCTTCTCCAGTTCTTTAAGGTATTCCGCCCTCTGCTTTTCGTAGAGTTTTTCCAGAACTTTTATCTCTTTATAAACGGTAACGAGTTCCTCCCGTTTTTCGTTGGCAATTTTTAAGGTGCGGGCCGCTTCGATTTCCGCCCGGCGGATACGCTCGCGCAAATCCTCGTGGTACGCCGCCGCACTGGTGAGTTCGCGGGCCGTGATACCCTCCCGGGACTTCTCCTCGAAGATATCCAGTTCCTCTTCGTATGTCCGGACAAGACTCGTCAGCTTATCCACCGCAGCCTGATACGCCGCCTCCGCCGCGGCAAAATCGGCCTGCAGCTTATCTTTCAGTGTTTGTTTGACGTCAAATAACGTTTGAAGGGTAAACTTAAACTTCTTCATCGCCTACCGCCGTCTACTTACCGATTTTGTGGAGGAGCCCGATGGTTTCGTCGTATGTGGCCGGCTCGTCCACACTCTGCCTCAAAAAGCGCAGGATGTGTGGGTTAATGCGGATGGCCTCGTCGATTTCCGCGTTGGAGCCGCTTTTGTAGGCGCCGATATCGATGAGGTCCCGCGCTTTCCGGTATACGGACATGATGTTCTTGATGTAACCGGCCTGATCATAATGCTCCGCCGGGACGATGTCCTTCATCACGCGGCTGACGCTCTCGAGAACGTCGATGGCCGGATAGTGGTTGCTGGTGGCAAGGGCCCGGGTGAGTACGATGTGCCCGTCTAATATACCGCGCACGGTATCGGAAATAGGCTCGTTTAAATCGTCGCCCTCCACGAGGACGGTGTAAAGTCCCGTAATGGAGCCTTTATCGGAGTTGCCTGTGCGCTCTAAGAGCTTCGGCAAAATGGAGTAGACCGACGGAGGAAAGCCGCGTGAAATGGGCGGCTCGCCCACGGCCATGCCAATCTCCCGCTGGGCCATAGCAAAACGTGTGACGGAGTCCATCAAAAGCAACACCCGCTTGCCCTTATCGCGGAAATACTCGGCGATACTCGTTCCCACCATGGCCGCCTTCAGGCGAAGCAGCGCCGGCTGGTCGCTCGTTGCGATAATCAGAACGGATTTCTTCAGGCCTTTGGGGCCGAGGTCTTTTTCAATAAAGTCGTTGACTTCCCGGCCGCGCTCGCCCACCAGCACGATGACGTTTATGTCCGCCACGGCGTTGCGGGCAATCATGCCCAGAAGGGTGCTCTTGCCCACGCCGCTGCCGGCGAAGATGCCGAGGCGCTGCCCCTGCCCCACGGTGAGAAGTCCGTCAATGGCGCGGATGCCGAGGGGGAACACCGTGTTGATGCGCTCCCGCAGAAGAGGGTTGGGCGGGACGTTGTCCACGGGATAATACGTCTCGGGGCGGATGGGGGGGCCGTTGTCCATGGGAGTGCCCAGGGCGCCCAGCACGCGGCCGACGAGGTCGTCTGACACCGCCACCTGCATGGAGCGGCCCGTGGAGACGACGCGGCTGCCAAATCCGATACCCGTCATGTCTCCGAAGGGCATGAGAAGAACGCGCTGGTCGCGAAAGCCCACAACTTCCGCTTCCACGAAGTCCTCGCCATGGGAGGGATAAATGCGGCAGATACTGCCCATGTTCACCACGGGGCCGTTGGACTCCACCGTGAGCCCCACAACTTTCATAACTTTTCCGCTGTGCTCCACGGTATCGAGGTTTTGAACGATATTGATGTAGTTTTGGAAGACGTTTTTCATATCGCTTTCAACTTTCTGTACCGTTTGCCGGCGGCGTTTTATCGGTTATTCGGAAAGGGCCTCCTCAATTTCCTTAAGCTGCCTGTCGATGCTTAAATCAATGCACTCAAATTCCGTGTCCACCACAAGGTCGCCGGGTGAAAAATCGGAATCGGCCGCGGCTGTGACCTTCATTTCGCCCGTTTCAAACTGGCTCTGCCAGCCGGGCTGATGGCCGAAGTAGCGGGCGTAATCCTCGGGGCTGACGCGAATCGTCGCCGTACCCTGCTGGCGCAGCCGCTCGATGGCCTCCCGCACAAGGCCGAGGAAAACGGCGTCTGACTCGGTCAGCTTCAAGCCAATGACCTTCCGCACGATTTCCATCACGAGGGAGACGGTGCCCTCCTCGATTTCGTCCACCAGTGCCAGATAGCGGCTTTGAAGTGCCGTCTCAAGGGTACGAAATTCCTCTTCGCGACGGCGCGTCTCCTCCTGACACTGCTTTTCGTAAGCGGCAAGGCGCCTTTCTTCCTCTTCCCGCATTTTTGTCTCCGCCTCGCGGGTGATGCACTCCGCCTGTGCCTTCGCGTCAGCCAGAAGCGCCTGCGCCTTTTCCTCCGCCTCCTTAAGCGTCACACGGGCTTTTTCTGCGGCTTCTTCGAGGATAAGCTCCGCCTGTTCGGCGTGCTCCCGGGTCAGACGCTGGAAAATTTCCTCATAGAGCCGCCTGACTTCCGCCTCGCTGGGCCGGGAGGGCTGCGCCTTCTGGTCCTGCGTCTCTGCCTCCAGTTTATCGGGCGGGATGAATCTGACACGGTGCCGCTCAATTTTAAATGAGGACATCGCTGCCGTCCCCTCTTGTCACGATGATTTCGCCGCTGTCCTCTAAGGCGCGTACGGCGTTCACAATCTTCTGCTGTGCCTGCTCCACATCCTTCAGGCGCATCGGGCCCATGATTTCAAGCTCGTCGAGAATCTGTTCCTGCAGGCGTTTACTGAGGTTGTCCAGAATGACGTTCTTGACGTCTTCCGCGGCGCCTTTAAGCGCAATGGCGATGTCGCTCTGATGGACTTCCTTGAGCACCCGCTGAATCGCCTGATTGCTGAGCTTGACGATATCCTCGAACATGAACATATTCTTCTTGATGTTCTCGGAAAGCTCCGGATCTAACACGTCCAGCGTTTCAAAGATGCTCCGCTCGGTGCCGCGGTCCACGCTGTTGATAATCTGCACCACGGCGTCGATACCGCCTACGGCCGTCTGGTCTGTCATGCCGAGCTTATTCAGGCGCCGCTCTAAAATCATCTCCGCTTCGCGGATGTACTCGGGAATCACGCTTTCCATGTTCGCCATGCGGGTGATGACTTCAACCTGCATCGAATTGGGCAGCGCTGCTAGAACAGCCGCCGCCTTCGGCGGGTCAAGGTAGGAGAGCAGGAGCGCAATGGTCTGGGGGTTTTCGTTTGCCACCAGGTGGACGATTTGAATTGTGTCCGCCTTGCGAATCAGCTCAAAGGGCCGCACCTGGAGGGTTTCCGTGAGCTTGCCGAGGATTTCGTCCGCCTTGTCGTCCCCGAGGGCCCTTTTCAGAACGCTGCGGGCGTATTCCAGTCCGCCTTCTGAGAAGTATTTGTGCGCAAGGCACGTTTCGAGAAACTCCGCAAGGACCTCCTCACTCTCCTCCTTGGAGACCCGGGTCGTCGTTGTAATTGCCAGTGTGAGTGTTGCGATTTCTTCTTCCGTCAGATATTTAAAGATCTTGGCGGCGTAATTTTTGCCGACGGAAATGAGCAAAATCGCCGCCTTTTCCCGTTTTGTCAGTTTTCTGTCCAGAATTCTACCAACCATACAACGTCAATCCTCCGTCAGCCATGCACGCAGGATCTGCGCGACGATTTCAGGGTATCTGTCCATGAGTTCTTCCACTTTTTCCGTCTCGGAGGAGCGCCTTTGCATCATTTCGGTGAGGTCAAAATCGTCCTCTTCCTCCTCCATTTCCTCAAAGGGGAAGTCTTCCTCCGCCAGCGCAACGTCCACCATGGGGCCGCTGACTGCCACCATTTGCCGCTTCCGGCGGCTCAGAAGCAGCACGGTTGTTAAAACCGCCAGCGTCAGCAGCAGGAGAACGCCGCCAAACAGGATGAAGCCAAGCGCACCGCCCGTCTCGTTCGGAGACGGCGTGGCCGGCGTTACGGGAACGCCTTGTTCGCCGAAGAACGGAATCATGGCAACAGAGACATACTCCTCATTCACGCCGATGGCCGTGGAGACGAGTTTTTCAATCGTCTCGGAGTACTCCTCGATGCCCTTGACGTTGCTGTTGATTAAAACGGCCACGCTCAGGTCCTTTACAGACCCTTCGGCCTTTTCGATGCGGGTTTGCATTTCGTTGATTTCGTAGTTGTACGTCCGCTCACCGGAGTAGTACGTGTCCTCCTCCTCGTCGCCCCGGCCCACATAGACAGGGGTGCCGACGCCATTTGTGTCCCCGCCCACGGCGCCGCCGATATAGCTGCCCGGCCCGTTTGCGCTGTAGGACTCCTGTAGAGAGCGAATGATGCCTTCCGTCTCACCGGCAACGGAGGGCGAAAACTCCACCATATCAATGGTCTGCTTGTCAAAATCCAGCACGACGTTGACGGACACCGACACGTTGCCGACACCGATGGCCGGCTCGAGGACGTTCAGCACCTGCTTCGACAGGATATTCTTCATGTCTTCCGTCATCTCGCGGCGCAAGGTCGAAATCGTCTGCGCCATCTCCGTCTTTTCCGTTTCCGCGTCGGGAATGACGTTGTACGCCCGCATATCAGAGTCGACGATACTGACGTTTTCCATCTTCAGATCCGGCACGCACTTGAGCACAAACTGCGCAATGGCCCGCGCTTCACTATCAGTGAGGGTGGCGCCTTGTTTGAGCTTGAGCATAACGGAGACGCTGGCCTCTTTTGACGCATCGGAGATAACGAAGGAGGAGCTTTCCGCGAGGTTCACGATGACGATACAGTCTTCAATCTTTTCCATGTGGCGGATGGTGGTGCGCATATTCTCCTGCAGCTGGTACTGCTGATACGTCCTGCGCTCTAAATCCGTTGACCCGATTGCTGAGGAGCCGGCGAAGATTTCGTAGTTCAGGCCCGTCTTCGGATATCCCTGAGACGCCAGTTCGATGCGCAGCTCGTCCGCCCTGTCCTCAGGTACCAGGATGATGGAGCCTTGTACTTTCGATTCGATACCCATCTCGTCAAGCAGGTTTTTGATGGTGCCCGCTTCGGCAGCGTCCAACCCGGAATAGAGAACGGTGTACGGCTTTCGGTTAAGCAAAACCGCTCCTACGATGCCGATAATCAAAACAAAGGCAATAATAGAAAGAATAATTACTATTTTCTTTTTACCTGTATTCTTAAAAAAGCCGCCCACTTTATCGACTGCGACTTTCACAAAAGTAGCCAATGTTTCGCCCTACCTTCCGAATTTTCCGTTTTTATGCTTCTTCTGGTGGAGGTGACTTTAGCAAGCTCCATACATAACGTTCCAGCTAACGGAGTGGTTATTATTCATTCTGTGAATATTTTTTCAACTGTATCAACTATGTGGTTTCCCAGCCTTAACCAGACCGTTCGACAAATATAGGCATAACTTTACTACAGAGAGTACTATAAAATTCGACAAAAAGCAATAAATAACATGGAAAAAGAAATCAGCACGTTTTGTGCATATTGCATTATTTTTATCTATATATGGGATTTTTCTCATGAAGCTGCTCAATATAGCGCGTTTATTTTTGCCTTTATTTCACAATTCTCACAGAAATACAAAATGCCGTCGATTTTTCCTTTAAGATTTCCATTAAACTTTTGCAAAAAAGAGTCGATAAAAGTATTTAATCACCTATTCTGCGAAATTCCTACTGGAAGAATTCTCAAAATTGTATGAATTTTTCATAAATTTCTGAAAAAATACCCACTTTGTCCCGCCGTAAAGTGAGAAAGGGGTTTTTCCCATTTTCTTGTAGTGTCAGCGCGAAATTGCACTCATTCCGAGGGGAAAATCCAGCTTTTCCTCGTCGTCCCGTCCTTATGGCGGCCCGGTGCGGCGGCGATATGCTTGCCATGTGCCCGCCATAAGGCGCGAAAAATGCGCTCACTGTGGCAGAAAAAGTGCGATTAACCGGCCTCATATTCCCCCTCCCCTTCCCCTGTCCGGCCGGACCGGAGAGGGATTTGAGGGGGCTTTTTTAGGAAAATGAGAAATTTTTATTCATTAACCACTAAACGCACCAAAAAATCTGTCGATATAGATAAATGAAAAGGGAATTGCCGGTGCGCGCAGGCAATCCCGAAAAGCGAGCGGCACGGATGCCGCCGTGAAAAATCAAGGAGGAATTATTCATGCGTATTAATACCAACCTGACTGCGATGAACACCTTCACGCAGTACACCGCGAACAACAACAAGATTGCCGGCGCGGTTGCCAAGCTCTCCTCGGGCTACGCCATCAACACCGCCGCAGACAACGCGGCAGGCCTCGCCATCTCCGAGAAGATGCGTGCGCAGATTCGCGGCCTGACGAAGGCTTCCGCCAACGCGCAGGACGCCATCTCCCTCGTTCAGACGGCTGAAGGCTCCCTCGGTGAAGCGACGGAAATCCTTCAGAGAATGCGCGAGCTGGCCGTTCAGGCTTCGTCCGACACGAACGAGAACGAAATCGACCGCGCGGCTCTGCAGGACGAGTTCGCTCAGCTCCAGCAGGAACTGAACGACATTGCTTCCACCACCACCTTCAACAAGAAGAACCTGCTGGACGGTTCCCTCGCCGCTTCCCAGCGCACCGTCAACAACGTAACCCTTGCTAACAGCGGCATGGCCGTTTCCGTGGGCAAGGCTGCCGCCGGTTCCTACAACTTTGGCGTCGTTATCCGCCAGGAGTCCGCTGCTGTTGTGGCGAGAGCCGGTACCGCCACAGCCGCCATGGGCAGCGTTGCCTCCGCCACCTTCACGGATGTTGACACTGTCGACCCCACTATTGAAGGCGCCCTGTATAACGGCAACTACACCCTTGAGACAGATATTAAAGACGGTAACCTCACCGTAAAGGCCCAGGGAGATAACGGCCAGACCTTCTACGCCACCCTCTCCAAGAGCGACATCGAAGCCAACCTCATTAACGGTTGGAATGATGTGGTTCCGAGCGCCAACGTTCTCACCCTCTCCTTCGCCTCTGCTGATGGTGCCGGTGACGGTTTCGACATCGAGCTCACCCTGGCCAACAAGCCTTCTACCTCTGAAAACGGCCTGCTGGCTCTCAAGAGCGCCATCGACGATGTCACGGTCTCCGTCGACGGCGGCGTCAACGCCCAGGATGCCACCTACGGCGTGTATGCTTCCCTCACCGGCGGCGAATCCGTGAAGCTCAACGCCGGCGACACCTCCGTTACCTTCTCCAACGGCGTTACCGTCAGCTTCGACAAGCTCACCACCACCGACGTTGCTGTAGATACGGTCACGACCGCTGGCTATTCTTACGAGTTAGACGGCATACCTTCTACCGTTGATATTAAAGGCGCCTTCGGCATCTCCGAGAACCTGACGATGGCCGTGACAAGCATTGGCCTGAACAATGGCGAAAATGAAATCACGGGACTTACCGTTAAAAACATCTCTGCTGACACCACAACTGCGACGTTCACGCTCACCGACGGCACCAACGACTATACGGGCTCGATTGACGTTGCAACGATTAAAGCGCTGAACGCTGGCTCCACTTCCCTCACGCTCAATCACACGACGGCCGGAAGCGTCACGATATCCATCGCGACAACGGATGACCTGACAGGAGTCAACTTCGACGGCTCGGGCTCGGCCATAACATCCGGTGATGCAGCTAATATCGCAAGCACCAGTGATACCGTCTCCTCTCCGTCCCTCTCCCAGGGCCTGCTGACGAAGCTGGGCTCTTCGGACGACGTCACCGCAATAGAAGGCGGCGCCGCTGTCGGTGTGACCACCACCTCCACCTTCG
>DUPW01000080.1 GCA_012838125.1 Papillibacter sp. | reverse complement strand
GCTCTTCTAAGGCGCTGGCCTGCTCCGTGGCGCCCTGGGCCAGGTGGGCGCTGGACAAGGACAGCTGCTCGGCGCCGGCGGAGACCTGGTCGGCGGCCATGGTGATGCTTTGGAACACGTCGTTTTGCGCGTCGATGAGCTCGTTGAGCTTGAGGCCGAGAAGGTCAGCCTCCGACCGGACGGGAACGGAAGCGGTGAGATCACCTGAGGCGATAATCTCCACGCTCCGGGCCTGCACCTTTGCGTTATCGATGACTTTTTGGAAGGCCTGACACACCTCACCGATGATATCGTGACCGGAGGTGTCGATTTCCACGTTCACGTCGCCCTGCGCCACCCGTTCGGAAATATCCCGCACCGTGAGCAGGCGCTGGATGAGGTTTTTCTGCATAAAGCGGGTCAGCAGAATGATGATGGCCACGATGGAGAGAACTGTGATGGAACCGACGGACAGCATCAGGGGGCGCAGCTGGGAGTAGAATTCCTCCCGCGGCACCGCCAGCCCAACGGACCAATGGGTGCCCGGAATGGGGGTGTATGCGGTGACCTTTTCGGTATTTTCGTATTCGTAAGCCCCAAAGCCGGACTCGCCGCGAATCATCTTGTTATGGATATCAGCGAGACGCCGCAGGCTGGGGTCTTCCTTCGCCGCTTCGATAAAGTTGTACCGCGACTGAACAAGGCTCATATCGGGATGGGCGACGATGGAGCCCTCCTGATTGATAATGTAGCTGTAACCGGTTTTGCCGACGGTAACGCCGCTGGCCATTTGCGTCAATTTTTCGGCGGGGTGGAGCAGAATGAGAACACCGGCGACGCGGCCGCTGTTATCGTAAATCGGGGCGGAGACGGTGATAATCATCTGCTGGTCGACCCTGCTTGAAATCGGGTCGGTGACGGTTGTTTCGCCCGCCAACGCTTTTTTGAAGTAATCCCGGTCGGAGACGTCCGCCGTTGAGCCGGTGGTGGTATTCACCTTTCCGTTTAAGTCTGCGACGCCGGCCTCTGAGTACCCCAAATCTTCAACCAGTTTTTGAAGGGCCGGCATCTGCTTTCTCCAATCCATGGAACGGACGGCGTCAAACTACGCCGCCATTTTTGCTTCCGTCTGAATGGCGTCATATCGTGTCTTTATCAGTGTTGCCGCATCTTGGGCAGTGTTGGTCAAGTCCGTCACCATGGCGTCCGTCAGCATATTCGATGCGATGGCGTATGACACCACGGAGACGCAGCCGAAACCGATAATCATGCAAACTGTAATAATCAGCGTAATCCGTGTGGAAAGTCTCAATTTTTTCAGCATGTCTCTCTCTCCTACTTCGTTTTTCACGTGGTGGAGCGTTAAAAAGCGGAAACCTGCCTGTTGCCCTTTGTCCGGCACGATTGAAAACCGGAAGGACTGGCAGTTTACCTTCCGCAAATATCCGGAATTTACACCTTTCCATTATATTTATCGACATGAAATTCCATAAATTAAGAAAAAAGAGGGAAAATGTGTAAAAATATGCGCTTGCCGAAAGAAATCGCGGGGACATGCCTCAATTTTTCATGACGATAGAAAAACCCCTGGGGATAACCCCGGGGGTTTGGATGTGCGCTAAATCTCCACGACGCCGTCAAAGCACTTGATGGCGCTGCCGGTCATAAACACGCCGTCGTCACTGTAGCGGATTTTCAAGTCGCCGCCTAAGAGCTTCACGGTGATGTCCGTGTCCTTTCTGCAGTAGCCGCCCAGAACCGCAGCCACGGCGGCGGCGCAGGCGCCCGTACCGCTCGACTGCGTTTCCCCGTTGCCCCGCTCCCACACCCGCATGGAGAGGGTCTGCTCATCCATCACCAGCACAAACTCCGTGTTCACCCTCTCGGGGAAGAGGGGATGGTGCTCAAACAGGGGGCCGATTTCCTCAAGGTTGAGATTGTGTATGTTGGGCAGAAACACCACGCAGTGGGGGTTACCCATGGACAGGCAGGTGACATGGTATTCCGTCTCGCCCACCGTCATGGGCCGGCGGATGACCTGCTCCCCGTCAAACAGGGAGGGGATTTTCGCCGGATGCAGCTCCGGTATGCCCATGTCGCAGGTGACGGTGGAGACGCGCCCGCCCGTTGTGAATACGTGCAGGGTGCGCACTGTGCCGTTTGCCTCGATACGCATGGTCTTTTTCGGGACAATGCCGTTGTCGTAGAGATACTTGCCCACGCAGCGCAGGGCGTTGCCGCCCACGCCGCCATCGGTGCCGTCCATGTTATAGATGCGCACGGAGGCGTCAGCAATATCCGAGGGGCATATCAGCACCACGCCGTCGCCGCCGATGCCGAGATGGCGGTCGGACAGGCGGATGGAGAGACTCTCCGGCGCCTCAATCATCGTTTCAAGGCAGTTAAAGTAGATGTAGTCGTTTCCGCAGGTCTGCATCTTGGAAAAGGGCAGCTCCAAGCGGTTCTGACGCATGTTATTTATGTCCACCAGCTCAATCGTCGCCTGGGAATATTTGCTCCCTAAGCAGTCGGCTACGGCGTTTGCCGTATCGATGGAGGTCAGACACGGAATGGAGCGCTCCACAGCTTTGCGGCGGATTTTCACGCTGTCCCGGGTGGGGATGCGGCCCCGGGTGGAGGTGGAGATGACGTAATTGACTTTGCCGCTTTCGATGAGGGAAAGGCCGTTTTTTTCACTTTCGTAGATTTTGCCCACGGTGACGGCGTCAATCCCCACCCGGCGGCAGGCCTTCGCGGTGCCTTCCGTGGCGTAGATGGTAAAGCCGAGGTCGGCAAACTTCTGAACGACGTGGAGGATTTCCGCCTTGTCCCGGTCCCGCACCGTGACGAATACACCGCCGGACTTGTTCAGGTGATAGCCCGCCGCCTTCAGGCCCTTGTAGAGGGCTTCCTCCCGGGTGGTGGCGATGCCGAGGACTTCGCCGGTGGATTTCATCTCGGGGCCCAGCATGGTGTCCACGTTGCTCAGTTTCTCAAAGGAGAAGACGGGGACCTTGACCGCCACGTAGGGCGATTTCTTGTATAGTCCCGTGCCGTATCCCATGGTGGCGAGCTTTTCCCCCAGCATGCAGCGGGTGGCAAGGTCCACCATGGGAACGCTTGTCACCTTGCTGATATACGGGACGGTGCGGGAGGAGCGGGGGTTCACTTCTATGACGTAGAGCTTGCCGTCCACCGTGAGATACTGGATGTTGATAAGGCCCACCGTCTTCAGAGAGAGGGCGAGGCGGCGGGTACAGTCGATGATGACCTCCCGCATATCGTCGTCAATGTTCCAGGCGGGGTAGACGGCGATGGAGTCGCCGGAGTGGATGCCGGCCCGCTCCACGTGTTCCATGATGCCGGGGATGAGGATGTCCTCCCCGTCGCATATCGCGTCCACTTCCAGCTCTGTCCCCATGAGGTATTTGTCGATGAGGTCAGGGTTTTCGATGTTCTGGGCGAGGATGATGGCCATGTATTCTTTGACGTCCTCTTCCGGGAAGGCGATAATCATGTTCTGCCCGCCCAGAACGTAGCTGGGGCGCAGGAGGACGGGGTAGCCCAGCTCCGCCGCCACGGTGAGTGCCTCGTCTTCGGACATCACCGTGGCGCCCTTCGGGCGGGCGATGCCCAGTTCTTCAAGCAGCGCATCGAACCGGCCCCGGTCTTCCGCGGCGTCGATGCTGTCTGCCTGTGTACCGAGGATGCGGATGCCCTTTTCGTCGAGGAAAGAGGTGAGCTTAATGGCCGTCTGCCCGCCGAAGGCGACGACGCAGCCGTAGGGCTTTTCCGTCTCGATGATGTTCCAGACGTCCTCGGTTGTGAGGGGCTCGAAGTAGAGCCGGTCGGCGGTGTCGAAGTCGGTGGAGACGGTTTCGGGGTTGTTGTTCACGATGACGACTTCGTATCCGGCTTTTTTCAGGGACCAGACGCAGTGGACGGAGGCGTAGTCGAATTCGATGCCCTGCCCGATGCGGATGGGACCGGAGCCGAAGACGATGACGGTTTTCTTCGGGCTGTTTTTCGCCGCAATGAACTCCGCCGCCTCGTTTTCACTGTCGTAGGTGGAGTAGAAGTAGGGGGTGTCGGCGGAGAACTCAGCAGCGCAGGTGTCAACCATCTTAAATACCGCCCGGGCAGGATTTGTGACCTTCTGGCCGGAGAGACGCTCAATGAGTGCGTCGGGAAAGCCCATGTGCTTAGCCTTCATATACGTCTCGTCGTCAAACCCGAGGCGCAGGCGCTGCTCCATTTTCACGAGGTTGTGGATTTTCTCGAGGAACCAGTTGTCAATCTTCGTAATCTCATTGATTTCGCAGGCGCAGATGCCCCGGCGCATCGCTTCGTAGACCACGAAGATGCGCTCGTCGGTGATGTCGTGCAGGCGCTGGCGGATGGTCTCCGTGTCCTGATCGGCGCAAGTTTTGTCCATGAGGCTATCGTGCCCAATCTCCGCGCCCCGGACGGCCTTCATGAGGGCTTCTTCAAAGGTCGTACCGATGGCCATGACTTCGCCGGTGGCCTTCATCTGGGTGCCGAGGGTGCGCTTGGCGTAAACGAACTTATCGAAGGGCCATTTCGGGAATTTGACCACCACGTAGTCCAGCGCCGGCTCGAAGCAGGCGCTTGTTTTACCCGTGACGGCGTTTTTTATCTCGCTGAGGGCGTACCCCACTGCGATTTTCGTGGCCACCTTGGCGATGGGGTATCCTGTGGCCTTCGACGCCAGCGCCGAGGAGCGGGAAACGCGGGGGTTCACCTCAATGACCATGTATTCAAAGCTCGTGGGATGGAGGGCAAACTGACAGTTACAGCCGCCTTCCACCTTGAGGGCGCAGACAATGTCGATAGCCGCCTTACGGAGCATTTGGTATTCCTTGTCCGAAAGAGTCATGGCCGGAGCCACGACGATGCTGTCTCCCGTGTGGACGCCCACGGGGTCGAGGTTTTCCATGGAGCAGACGGTGATGGCGTTGCCATGTGCGTCCCGCATGACCTCAAACTCGATTTCCTTCCAGCCTGCAACGGATTGCTCCACGAGAATCTGGTGAATGGGGGACAGGCGCAGGCCGCCCGAGGCGATTTCGATAAACTCCTCCATGTTCTCCGCGATGCCGCCGCCCGTTCCGCCAAGGGTGAAGGCGGGACGGATAATGAGGGGAAAGCCGATTTCCTCCGCGAAAGCGATGGCGTCCTCAAGGGTCGTCACGACTTTGGAGGGAATCACCGGCTGGCCGATTTCCATCATCGTCTCTTTAAAGAGCTGACGATCCTCCGCCTTGTCGATGGTCTCGGGGTTGGCGCCGAGAAGGCGCACGCCGTGTTTCTCCAGAAAGCCGCTTTTCGCCAGCTGCATGGAGAGGGTCAGTCCCGTCTGCCCGCCGAGGGTGGAGAGGAGACTGTCCGGCTTTTCCTTTTCGATGATGCGCTCCAATACGGGGAGGGTGAGGGGTTCTATGTAGATTTTGTCGGCCACGTGGCGGTCCGTCATAATGGTGGCGGGGTTGGAGTTGACCAGCACCACTTCGATGCCGTCCTCCTTTAAGGCGCGGCAGGCCTGAGTGCCGGCATAGTCGAACTCAGCCGCCTGCCCGATGACAATGGGGCCGGAGCCGATGACCATGACCTTTTTGATGTTCTTATTGAGCGGCATATCTGGGGGCCTCCTCCATCATGGTGATAAATGTGTCAAACAGCCAGCGGGTGTCAAGAGGGCCGGCGCAGGCCTCCGGGTGGAACTGGACGGAAAAGGCCGGCATGTCCTTGTATGTGACGCCCTCGCAGGTGTTGTCGTTTGCGTTCATGAAGCTGACTTCGGCGGTAGGGGGCAGAGACTCGGTGACGACGGCGTAGCCGTGGTTCTGACTGGTGATGAATACGCGCCCCGTAGCCGTCTCCAGCGCCGGCTGATTGGCACCCCTGTGGCCGTAGTGCATTTTCATCGTCCTTGCGCCCTGACTGAGGGCGAGAAGCTGATGCCCTAAGCAGATGCCGAAGGTGGGGATTTTGTGGGCGCAGAGCTTTTTGATTTCTGCTATGATGCCCGTATTCTTGGCGGGGTCGCCGGGTCCGTTTGAGAGCATGATGCCGTCCGGCTTTAAGGCGGTAATTTCATCCGCCGTGGTGGTGGCGGGCAGGACCGTGACGCGGCAGTCCCGGGAGACAAGCTCCTTCGCGATGCTCTGTTTCGACCCGAAGTCCCAGAGGGCCACGTGAAACCGCTCTCGCTCCGGCCTTATCTCATAAGGCGCCTTCGCCGTCATGTTCTCCACGGCGCGCTCGATGGCGTACCCCCTGAGGGCCGCCATTTCAGCCTCGGTGAGGTGCGGCTTCTTGGAGATGACTGCGTTCATCTCGCCGCTTTCCCGGACGATGCGGGTGAGGGCCCGCGTGTCGATATTGCACAGCCCGGGAATTTTATTTTGGCGCAAAAAAGTGTCAAGATCACCTTCACTGCGAAAATTGGAAGGCTCCTGACACCATTGCCGTACGATATATCCTTTAATTTGAAACCCGCTGCTTTCAAAATCCGCGGGAATAACGCCGTAATTTCCAATCAGCGGAAACGTTTGAATGACGATCTGGCCGAAAAAGCTGGGATCGGTGAGCGTTTCGATATAGCCTGTCATACCGGTGCTGAAAACAAGTTCGCCAACCGCTTCGCCTTCGTAGCCGAAGGAATCGCCTTCAAAAACGGTGCCGTTTGCCAGTATTAAATATGCTTTTGGCATGGCGCGACCCTCCTTGAGAAAAATGCTTTCTGTTGATTGTAGCACAAAGCCCGTGGCGCAACAAGGGCTTTGTGCGTAAATTATTGCCTGTTTTTTGGAAAGGAATTTGTGCAGCTTGTCGGAATAATATGCACTAAATTTTGAATATTATGCACCCCATTTGCCTGAATACGCTGATATGGGGATAGATATTCACGCGCCCAGCTGTGACGGGAAGGCGCCGTAAGCGCACTTTCTGCCGGAAAAACGCCGCAGACCGATTGGGCCTGCGGCGGCGGTTATTCCCATGTTTTCCAGATATCCGGACAGTAGCCCACGGTGGCCTTCTTTCCGCTTCGCACCACGGGCGTTTTAATAAGGCGCGGCTCTTCTATGAGCTTTTCGATTTTCGCCTCTTTCGTGGCGAGGTATTTCACAAGCTCCGCCCCCGGCGCATTTTCGTCGATGAGGGCGTCAAGGCCCACCGCAGAGAGGACGCTGGTAAACTCACCGCGGCTCATGCCGAAGCGGGGCAAGTCGATGCTTTGAAACTTGACGCGGCGCTCTTTAAAATACCGCTGGGCCTTTTTCGTGTCAAAGCATTTTGATTTTCCGAAAATCTGGATGTTCATATCTGCGTAATCACCGGCAGAATCATGGGGTTGCGCTTCGTCTTCTTATAGAGGTAATTGGACAGGTCCCCTTTAATGGCGCCCTTGAGGGCGGAAAAGTCATTGGTGCCGGTCTTTTTAAAGGAATTGAGGACCCCCAGAACAACTTCTTTCAGCTCCCGCATCATGTCTTCCGACTCTTTCACGTAGATAAAGCCGCGGGTGATGATGTCCGGCCCGCTGATGAGGCTGCCGTCGTTGCTGGAGAGGTTCACGATGACGACGATCATGCCGTCCTGCGCGAGGTGTTTGCGGTCTCTGAGGACAACGGCGCCCACGTCGCCCACGCCCGTTCCGTCCACGAACACTTTGCCGGAGGGGACGGAGCCGTTTTTCTTGATGCTGCGGTTCGTCAGCTCCATAACCTGGCCGATGTCCGCCACGACGATGTTCTTCGGCACAATGCCCATCTGGCGGGCGAGTTTGGCGTGGGTCATGAGGTGGCGGTACTCGCCGTGGAGCGGGATGAAGAACTTCGGGCGGGTGAGGGCCATAATCATCTTCAGCTCTTCCTGATAGGCGTGGCCGGAGACGTGGAGGTCGTCAGATCTGTCGTAAAAGACTTCGGCGCCTCGGCGGAAGAGCTCGTTCACCACGCGGCTGACCGTCTTTTCGTTGCCGGGGATGGCGGAGGCGGAGATAATCACCCGGTCGCCGGGCTTCAGCTCCACCTGACGGTGGTCGGAAAAGGCCATGCGGTACAGGGCGCTCATGGTTTCTCCCTGACTGCCCGTTGTGATGATGACCACTTTCTCCGGGGGCAGGCCCTTAATCTGGTTCGTCTCCACGAGGATGCCCTTGGGCACGTCCATAAAGCCCAGCTCCGAGGAGACTCGCAGAATGTTTTCCATGCTGCGGCCCGTCACCGCCACTTTACGGCCGTATTTCGCCGCGCAGTTGATGACCTGCTGGATGCGGTGGACGTTGGAGGCAAAGGTGGTGACGAGGATACGGGAGGTGCAGCCGTTAAAGAGCTCATCCAGCCGCTCGCCCACCTTGCTCTCCGAGACGGAGTAGCCCGGGCGCTCCACGTTCGTGGAGTCGGCCAGAAGGGCCAAAACGCCCTTGCGTCCCAGCTCCCCGAAGCGGGTGAGGTCCGCCATGGTGCCGGAGATGGGGGTGGTGTCAATCTTAAAGTCGCCCGTGTGGACAACCATGCCCACCGGCGTTTTGATGGCCAGCGAGACGGCGCCGGGGATGGAGTGGTTGACGTGGATAAACTCCACCTTGAACACGCCGGCTTTGATGGACTGGCCGGGGGTGACGACGGTGATGTTAGCCGTTTCCGTCAGGCCGTGTTCCGCCAGTTTGACGTTGATGAGGCCGGCGGATAGAGCCGTTGCGTAGATGGGGACGTTTATCTGCCGGAGCAGATAGGGAATCGCGCCGATGTGGTCCTCGTGGCCGTGTGTGACGAGGAGGGCGCGAACGCGGGAATGATTTTTGACGAGGTAGGTAAAGTCGGGGATGACAATGTCAACGCCGTACATATCATCGTCCGGGAAACCGAGCCCGCAATCGACCAGGAGAATATCTCCGTTAAACTCATACGCGGTGATGTTCTTGCCGATTTCATTCAGCCCACCAAGTGGTATAATTTTCAGTTTTCCTGCCATGTAAAAATAAAACTCCTTAATACAAATTTGCGTTATGTAATGTCTGCGGGCATGTGGGTACAACCGTCACCAAAAGGGCGCATCCCGACCCTGTCTCGCCGGGATGGCCGCCCCCTTATAAGACGGCGTTTATCCATATATGCTCTATAAAAAGTACAACCGTACATAATGCCTTCAGTTAAAGCAAAAAACAGGGCAGTGCGTTGCCTGCCCAAACACCCCACGAGCCCGTTTCGCGCGCGTCAATAAAGTTTGGGGCATACGAACAATATATCCAAAATGGACCATAATTATTATTATAATATGCAGAAACTCTCTTTGTCAAACGTAAAGCCCACTGGCTTTTTCCCGTACAGACGGCATGAAACGCCCCGCTAGCCGCTTGTTTTCGGGAAGCAGTATAAAAAGGGGCGCGCCTTAAAAGGCTTGGCGGCCCTCTAAAGCGCGCATGAGAGTCAAATCATCGGCATATTCAAGGCTCATGCCCACGGGGATGCCGTAGGCAAGGCGCGTAATACGCACGTTAAACGGCTGCAGAAGGCGGGCGATGTACCGCGCCGTGGTTTCGCCTTCCGTGTCGGGGTTTGTGGCCATGATGATTTCGTCAACGTCCTTTTCCGCCACCCGGGTGACGAGTTCCTTGATGCGGATATCGTCCGGCCCGATGTGGTTTAAGGGCGAGATAACGCCGTGGAGCACGTGGTAGACGCCGCCGAACTCGTGGGATCGCTCAATGGCGGCCACGGCCTTCGGGTCTGACACCACGCAGATAACACGCTCGTCCCGTCTGGGATTGGAGCAGATAGCACAGACGTCCGAGTCCGTGAGGTTCTGGCAGACGGTGCAGCAGCGGACGGAATTTTTCGCCTCCTGCAGGGCGTTTATAAAGCTCTGGGCCGTCTCGTCCGGCAGGGAGAGGAAGTGAAAGGCGAGCCTTTGCGCCGATTTCGTACCGATACCGGGCAGGGAGGCGAATTTCTCCACCAAAACTTCAAGGGAGGAGGGGAAAGCACTCATGAATGTCCATCCTTTCCCGCCGCATCCCGCAGCGCCGCAATCATAGCGGCCCGGTCAGGTGCGCCAAACACGGCGCTTCCGGCCACCAGCACGTCTGCCCCCGCTTCAACGCACAGCCGCGCCGTCTCGGGGTTGATGCCGCCGTCCACTTCCAGCTCGCATTTGATGCCCCGCCGGTCGATTTCCCGGCGCAGGGCGGCGATTTTCGGCAGCTGGTCCTCCATGAAGGACTGTCCGCCAAAGCCCGGCTCCACCGTCATCACAAGGACGAGGTCCAGCTCGTCCAGATAGGGCAGGAGAATCTCCCAGGGCGTTTTCGGACGCAGGGAGAGGCCGGTGCGGGCACCGAGGGCTTTGATTTTGCGGAGGGATTCAAGGGTTTTATCCGGCGCCTGGGACTCCACGTGGAATACCAGAATGTCGGCACCGGCTTTGACGAAGTCGGCGACGTAGCGCAGCGGCTCCGTAATCATCAGGTGAACGTCCAGCACCATGTCCGTGACTTTCCGGACGGACTGGAGGACAGGGATGCCGATGGAAATATTGGGAACAAAGTGGCCGTCCATCACGTCAAAATGGAGGTAATCGGCCGTCTCGATGGAGCGGATGTCCTCTCCGAGACGGGCAAAGTTGGCGGAAAGTATGGATGGCGCAATTTTAATCATGGTTACAGGCCCTTTCAATGGAGACTTTGGTCGCCGGCGCAGGCGAAAAGTATGAACGTCCCGCCGGAACCGGAATATGATAAATCAAGGCGGCTGGCGCGCCGCTCGCTTTGATATAGGGGCTGCCTGCGGCGGGACTTTGCCGCGGGCGGCCCCGAAGTGCCGCTTATGGGGGCATTTATCCATATCATAACACAGTCAATGCGGCCATGCAATTGTCTTGTATTATGCTTGACACATAATCCGATGGGGCATACAATATCCTAAATTAGGCAATTATGCAAAGGAGGCGGCGCCGTTGGAAATTCGGGAGAAATCCGTTATCCCGATTTACGGTCTGGCGGTTTACTGGGTTCTCTACTGTCTTATTCTACCCCTATATAAACCGCTGCATTTCATTCTGCTTATCGCCATCGGAGCGGTGGTGTACGCTTTGCTCTCAAAGCTCTTCCCGGGCAAGGTGACGTATGTCGAGGTGCCTGAGGAGCCGGAGCTGTCCGGAAACGCCGAGATAGACAAGCTCTTAGAGGAAGGGCGCGGGGCGGCTTCTGAAATGCGCCGAATCAGCCGCGGTGTGGCGGAGTCTGCCGTTCGGAAAAAGCTAGATAAGCTCGCCGGCCTCACGGAGAAAATCTTCGAGCATCTTCTGGAGGACCCGGGCGACTACGAGTCCGTGCGCCGCTTTGCCACGTTCTATTTGCCGCCGACGATGAAGCTTCTCTACACCTATGAGCGGCTCGGGCGTGTGGACGAGAGCGTATCCGGAGAAAATATCACCGGAATGCGCCGCCGCATCGAGGACGTGCTGGATATGACCATCACAGGCTTTACAAAACAGTATGACGGGCTCTACGGCGCCGAAGCCCTCGATATCAAAACGGATATCACGGCGCTGAAAAGCTTTATGATGAAGGAAGGCATTTACGACGGAGAATAACTTCGTCTCCCAATACACCATCATGAAAAGGAGTTGCGACTATGAGCGACACCCCTATTGAATACACCCCGCAGCTGACCCTGACCCCGGAGGGTGCCTCTGCCCATCCCGCCCCGCAGGCGCCGGACATGGCGGCGGCCATGACACAGGCGGCGCCGGAAGAGAAGCTCGATATGAGCATGCTCTCGGAGCAGGAGCAGAAAATGGTGCGCGATTTCGCCGAGAAGATTGACATCACCGATACGAACACCGTCCTCTCCTACGGCGCGGCTGCCCAGAAAAAAATCGCAGACTTCTCCGCCAACACCCTCGGGAACGTGCGGACGAAGGACATGGGCGAAGTGGGCGATATGCTCTCCAATCTCGTCATGCAGCTGAAGAACTTCAATCAGGAGGAGCCGGAGAAGAAGGGGCTTTTCGGACTGAGGCGTAAAATCCAGCGGCGTATTGAGGAGATGAAGGCCGATTACAATAAGGTGGAGGTCAACGTCAATAAAATCGCCGAGGCGCTGGAAAAGCACCAGTACACCCTTCTGAAAGACGCGGCTATGCTCGATGAGATGTACAAGATGAATCAGGCGTACTTTAAGGAGCTGACGATGTACATCCTCGCCGGCAAGGAAAGGCTCGCCCAGTGCAAAAACCTCGTTCTGCCGCAACTGCAGAAAAAGGCCATGGAGTCGGGCAAGCCAGAGGACGCCCAAGCGGTAAACGACTACGAGAACATGATTAACCGCTTCGAAAAGAAGCTGCACGACCTTGAACTGACACGCACAATCTGCCTGCAGATGGCGCCGCAGATTCGGCTGATTCAGAATAATGACACCCTCATGGTGGAGAAAATTCAAACGTCCCTTGTGAACACCATCCCCCTCTGGAAGAGCCAGATGGTCCTCGCCCTCGGCATCCACCACTCCCAGCAGGCGCTGGAAGCCCAGCGGGAAGTGACGAACATGACGAACCTCCTGCTGCGGTCTAACGCGGAAAAGCTCAAGATGGGCACCGTGGAGATTGCCAAGGAGTCTGAGCGGGGCATCGCAGACATCGAGACACTGCAGCACACCAACAGGATGCTCATTGAAACCCTTGACGAAGTGCGCCGAATTCAGACGGAAGGCGCGGCGAAACGCCGGGAGGCGGAAGTGGAGCTGCGGCGCATCGAGGGCGAGCTGAAGCAGAAGCTGTTGAATGTACAGAACGGTTAAAGAGCGGAGGGCTATGGAGAAATTAAAGAAGAGATCGGCCGCCGCCGCCGTTGCGGCTGCCGCCATCGTTCTGTCGACGCTTCTCGGCGTGCGCCTGAGCGTCGGCCGCGAGACGAAAAAGGTGGAGCGGATGTTCTTTACCGGCGTCGCCGTGGGCACCTACATCGAGCCGGGCATTGCCACCCATCTTCAGGTGCGGGATAACGCGTCCAACGGGCTTGTTTCCATGGCGGGAAGCCGTGAGGAGCTTACCGCCGCGTCGGATTCTCTGCGCGCGGCGCGCCGTGAGCTGGCTGACGCCCAGACCATCCCGCAGAAAGCGAAGGCCAACAGGAATTTAGAGTCGGCTTATCGTAAATTCGTCAGCCTTGTAAAGACGCTTCGCCTCGACGAGCGGGAGCAGGAGATGCTGGAGAAGTATTCCAGCCAGATGGACAATGCCCAGCATAAAATTGACACGAGTTTCTATAACATAAAGGTCGACGAGTTGCGTGAAGAGCTTTCGTGGTTCCCATTCAACTTTCTCAGCCGACTTGTTTTTGCGCCGTACCCGCAGTATTTTGAATAATTGGATGTGATAAGTTGAAAAAGAGACTGACTGGGGCGCTTTCGCTCCTTGTTGTGCTGGCTCTCGTCTTTGCGCTGCCGGCTAAGGCGGTTGTTCCCCAGAGTGAGGAATATTACGTAGCCGACTATGCCGGCGTCTTCTCCAAGGAACTGAAGGAGAAAATCATCGACTCGAATATCGGGCTCGAGGAGCTGTGTGACGGCGCGCAAATCGTCGTGGTAACGGTGGAGTATCTTGACGGGATGTATTCCGACGAATACGCCATGCAGTTGTTTAACGAATGGGGCGTGGGCAGTGCCGAGGCCAACAACGGCATGCTTTTGCTTCTGGCCACGAAGGAGAACAAGGCGTGGCTCACGGTGGGCGCCGGCATTTCCGGTGCGTTTCCGGACAGTAAGGTGGAAGACTACTTTAACCGCTATTTCTGGGACGATTTCGACGCCGGCGATTATGAGGCCGCCACGTCGAATATGCTGGAAGCGCTCTTTTCATGGTACGCCGATTATTACAACGTGTTTGACGACGGCGGCGGCGCCCAGCAGCCAAACGGCGGCTACAACGGCGGGTACAGCGGCGGCTACTATGAACCCGTCCCCACGCGCGTGTCCACGTTTACCGTTATTTGGTTTCTGCTTCTCCTGTTTATCATTTTCATCGTGATTATCTCCGCCATCTCATCTGACAGACGGCGTTACCGCGCATACTACACCCACCTCGGCCGGCCGATGCCGCGATACTATCCGTGGTTTATCTTCATGCCGAGGCGCCCGTACAGAACGTGGT
>DUPW01000079.1 GCA_012838125.1 Papillibacter sp. | reverse complement strand
CGCCGACTGGGCGGCGAACCCCGCCCCTGCGCCAACGGCGCAGGCAAGCTGATAGAGGTACACGTCTGTTATATGCACTCCGGCGATGCGCAGGACGGTTAAAATGGTGCAGGCAAGGAGAAATAAGGTGGCGGCGGGATACCGTGCCGCCGCCTTTGTGACGGACTGAAAACGCCGTGACAGGCGGTTTTTCATAGCGGGCACTCCTTTCGGGAAGGGCTAAATTGTCTGTGTTTCGGCATTGAGCAGGCGGCGCTCCAACTCGTCCAAATCCGCAAAGGGCGGCGCGCAGGTGTTGTTCTGGCAGATATAGACCATGGCGCCAGTCTCCGGAATGGGGTACGCCGCCGTAAAGGGGGCAAGGCGCTCCAGCGTCTTCGCGTTTTCCGGCGTTCTGAAGATGACCGCCACGTCCGGCAGGTACAGGCGGGAAAGGCGCCGGAGCACATCCTTTTGAATCTCCCCGTCCCGCGCTGTGATGACCACTTCCCGGGTGGGGTAGAGGGCAAGCAGGGCCGCAGTGAGGGCAAAGCAGGAGGCGGAGGGGTAGTCCGAGATGGCCGCCGCCAGAAACCGCGCCTGCCGCACGCTGCGCTCAAGCCACGCTGACTCCCCCGTTATCTGGGCAAGGCGGGCCAGAACGTACCACGCCACGGAGTTGCCCGAGGGCATCGCCCCGTCGTAAGTCTCCTTCGGGCGGAGGGCAAGGCGCTCGCTATCTTCACCGTATAGGTAAAAGCCGCCCTTTTCCGTATCTTCAAACAGGCGGCACATCTCCTCGGCAACGCAGGCGGCTTTGGCGAGATAGTCGATGTGGAGTGTCCCATCGTAGAGGCTCAGAAGAGCAAGGCACACAAAGGCGTAATCGTCTAAAAAGCCGTGTCCGGCGGCCTCTCCCTCCCGCCAGCGGACGTAAAGGCGCCCGTCGGGGCCGGTGAGGGTCTTTTGAATAAAGTCCATGGCGCGGCTGGCGGCGGTGAGGTAGTCGGGGCGCTCAAGGGCGTGCCCCGCTTTGGCGAGGGCGGCGATCATGAGGGCGTTCCATGCCGTCAGGCGCTTGTCGTCCGTGAGAAGGTGTGCGCGCTTTTGGCGGTAGTTGTACAGCGCGGGGATGTGCTCACGAAAAGCGTCTGTGTCTTCGTAAGAGGGATTATGGAGCAGGTTTAAGATGTTCGTGCCTTCAAAGTTGCCGCGGTCGGTGACGCCAAACCAGTGGCAGAAGGCGGCGCCGTCTTTTTCGCCGAGAAGGGCGGTAATTTCCTCGGGACGAAAGACGTAAAAGTGGCCCTCTTTGCCCTCGCTGTCGGCATCCTGTGCGCTAAAAAAGCCCCCTTCCTCGCCCGTCATCTCCCGCAGAACGTAGTCGACGGTGCGCTCGATGACCGTTTTATAGAGCTCATCGCCCCAGACCTGATAGGCCTCCGTGTAAGCGAGCAGGAGCAGGGCGTTGTCGTAGAGCATTTTCTCAAAATGGGGGACGAGCCAGCGGCTGTCCGTGGAGTAGCGGGAGAAGCCGCCGCCGATATGGTCGAAGATGCCGCCCCGGAACATCTGCCGGAGGGTGAGGGAGACCATCTCCCGCGCCGCATTTTCCTTTTCCACCGCGGCAAAGCGGGTGAGGAAGATGAGGTTGTGGGGCGTGGGGAACTTCGGGGCTGTGGAAAAGCCGCCGTTTTTCCCGTCAAACCGAAGCTGAAGCTGCTTAAAGCCTGTGCGAACGTCCTGCCGGGTCAGCTCCCGCCCCGCCTTAACCTGCGGCTCCTTCATGTGGTGCAGGAGGGCCTGTCCCTGTTTTTGAAGGGCGGCCCGGTCCGCTTGCCAGAGGTGGATACAGGAGTCGAGAATGTCCAGCAGGCCCGCGGCGCCGTACCGCGCCCTTTTGGGAAAGTACGTGCCGGCGAAAAAGGGCGTTTTATCGGGGAAGAGCAGCACCGTCATGGGCCAGCCGCCCTGACCCGTCATGGCTTGACAGGCCTGCATATACACCGCGTCAACGTCCGGCCGCTCCTCCCGGTCTACTTTGATGGACACGAAGTGTTCGTTTAAGACTTTGGCCACCTCATCGTCCTCAAAGGACTCCCGCTCCATGACGTGACACCAGTGGCAGGTGGAGTAGCCGATGGAGAGGAACACGGGCTTGTCCTCTGTTCTTGCCTTTTCAAAGGCCTCCTCACCCCAGGGATACCAGTCCACGGGGTTGTAAGCGTGCTGAAGGAGATAGGGGGACTTTTCGTCTATGAGTCTGTTGGCCTTTTTGTCCGTATGGGGCACAATCATCCCTCCCTGTCTAATTAACTTTCAACTAGTATCCCCAGATTTTTCGGAAAAAAGAGAGCTTCACAGAATCTGCGGGTAATGGTATCCGGAAGGTAATATCAAGGCAGAAGGTCCGCTGGCGCAGCATTTGCATAGATGCAGCCTTGTTTATTCAGCTATTCCGGTATATCCTCGCTATTAATCCCCCTATATTGAGGGATTAAATAGATGGTTCAACCCCGTTTGGGCGAAGAGAAAACGCCGTTTCAGCATAAATGTTCACGGCCGATGCGCTGAAATATGCCTATTATGGTATCCGAAAGGTAATATAGGTTATAAAAAACCTTAACAAGCCCCTTGACACAATGTGGCATATATGCTACATTAACAATGTAACATATATGTGCAGTTAATTAGAAAAGGAGAGGGCGACATGGTTATTAACATCACTTCGGCTGAACTTCTGCAGAAAAAAGAGGAGTTCATGCAAAGCACGAGAATGGTGGATGCCGATGGGGGACGACGGGGCGTGGAAGAAGCCATAGAGTATCTGCTGAGACCGGAGACGACGTACAAGCTGATTTTGGCTACAGAGTTAGGAATGCCGGTCCTGACCTTGGTGGCAAAGGATCTGGAGAGGGAGTTTGATGCCAACTCGCGCTTTCCTGTAGTCGTCGCGGGGGATGAGAAAAACTATGTTTTCAGGCAGAATATTGGCCGTATGGTCAAGTTCGTCATGGAGATTTATGGTTTCAGGCCGGCAAAAGGCGATATGGAGCGCCTGAGAATTCCCGCTGTTTCAGGCTCAGATTACTTTACCACAAGCGCCGTGTATGAGAAGGCGGGAGATGCACAGTTTGACATTCTCATAACCGCCATTAAAGAGTAACAGATTGCGTCCCGTTAAAACACAACAAGTCTGCCCTCATATGAGGGCAGACTTTCTTTTTACGTTGTGGCCTGAAAGATAAACCAGCCGTTATCTACGGAGAATCGGTAGACGCCGCCGTGTTTTTCCACCATGCGCGCCATGCTCTTTGTGCCGAATCCGTGGCCTTTTTCGCCGGTCATCGGCAGACCCTCGTGAAAAACAGGCTCCGTTTGGTATGTATTGCGCACGTCCACGCAGAGTTTGTTGTTCTTGGAATACACCCGCAGGCGGATGCCGCGCTTGTTTGGCTGTGGGATTTTCCCCGCCGCATGGACGGCGTTTTCCAGCGCATTCGCCAGAAGGGAGCACAGTTCCGTGTCGCTGAAGGGGAGCGTGTCCGGAAGGTTAGCCTCCACGGCAAGGCGGATATCCGCCTGCCGCGCCTTCGCCGTGTAGGCGGAGAGGATGAGGTTTACCGTCTCGTTTTCGCAGTAGCGGACGGGGGTGATGGCGTCAATATCCGACTGGGCTGTGCGCAGGTATTCCCTAATGTCCTCCATGCGGTTTTCCGCCGCCAGACCCTGCAAAAGCGTGAGATGGTGGCGCAGGTCGTGCCGGTACGCCGCGGCGTTTTGCTGCAGTTCCTTTAGGGACTGAAACTCCGCCTGCGCCAGCTTAAACTGGGCCTCCAGCAAGTCCCGCTCCCTCTGGGTGTCCGCCTGCTTCTGAATCTCGGCGTAGTAGATGATGATGAACACGAAATAGAAGACGGAGACGGTGGAGGGCATAAACTGAACGGCCCACGGGGCGCCCCGGTAGAGCACGTCGGTGTAGATGGTGGTCAGATAATCGAAGATGTAGTAGAAAAAGGGCACGCCGCCGAGGAGCAGACAGGAGCTGATGGACTTTTCCATCAGCTGCTGGACGGAGTCGGCGACGTATTTTTTCAGCAGGAGGTAGAAGACGAAAATGGCGGGGATGTAAATGAGGTGGTCCGCCAGATTGCTGCGCAGTGCCGAGCCGAAGATAAAGCCCACCCACCGCGGCGCCTGACAGCACAGGTAGCCGCAGAGCACGCTGACGGCGGAGATGTGCCAAGGGCGCTTAAAGAGGAAGATAAAAAGGAGAATAACCGGCAGGTGGGTGATGACGGGATAGAGCTTTGACGTGACCTCAAGGCCGAAAAGCCACCAGCAGATTGTCTGCACAAGGAGAAAAGCGGCGCATACTGCGGCAAGGCGCAGTATGTTTTTGCGCGTCGGCGCGATGCCGGCAAAGAGGGCCGATACGGCAAGGCCGAAAATCAGGGAGAAGCCGAATCGAATCAGGCCGATTATTGTTGTGAGCATAAAACGGCACCTCCCGCCAAAAAGGCTCTACTGCCCTTCCATCTGATAGCCGAGATACTGCTGCCGGACGTCCTTCCCCTTGCCCTGGGCAATGGGGACCACCGACCCCTCCTGCATGGCGATGCGGCCGTTTTCGATGGTGTCGATGTGGCGCATGTTCACGATGTAGGAGCGGTGCGGCCGCACAAAACAGCCGAATTTCATCAGGCTTTCGCACGCCGCGGAAAAAGGCTCGGTACACACCACAACCTTGCCGGAAATGAGGTGGTACAGCACGTTCCGGCCCATGACCTCGGCGTAGACGAGATTCGGGATGAGAATGCGCCGGATGCCCTCCGTGCTTTTAACAATCAGAGCGTCCTCCTCCTGCCTAATGGGGATGCCATCGAGCAGTTCGTCGAAGGTGATAAAGAGCTTTTCCCTTGTGATGGGTTTGAGGATGTAGTTTACCGCCCTAACGGAGTAGCTCTCCAGAGCAAATTCCGGAGAGGAGGTAAAAAAGATAATGGGGGCGGCCTTGTCAAACTCCCGGATGGCCTTGGCCACTTCGATGCCGGAAAAACCCGGCATGATAATGTCAAGACAGAAGATATCAAACCGCCTCCCGCGCTCAAGGGCGGCAAGAAGTTCAAAGCCGTTGGGGAACACCGCATACTCGCAGCTGAAGTTCCGCGACGCCCTGTATTCATTGAGCAAATGCACAATGTTGGACAGTTCGTCAAGGTTATCGTCGCAGAAGGCGATGTGCATCATCGTCGGCCCCCCTTTCCGCGAAGGATTCTCCCTCAAGTTTAACATAAAAACCCTTTTTTCGATACCGTGCGTTTAAGCCAAAATTTACTCCATTGAGAGGGGCAATCATGTTTTATGCTCCAACTTGTTTTTCGGCAGAATTTCGGCGGCATGAAGAGGCAGCGGGATGAAATCACCGTCGGCGAAGCCCGCCACCGCCCCAAAAAGCGCAGACCGGTGTGTCCCCATTACCCCTTTCAGGCGCGGCGGGGCGCTTGAAAGGTGGCGGAGGGGCGGCGGTGTCGGGAGGGTCTTCTTTCGGGTAAATTATGTTTCATGTCGAAAAAAGCGTGTTTCGTGCGGCTGGCGGCTTTTTCATTTTCTTTTCTGCTAGAGTGAATGCGGGATTTCCCCTAATACTGAGCAAATTGGAGTTAATTGCATGAAAAAAACTGTAACCTTTATTCTCGCGATTCTCATGGTTTTAGCCCTTGCCGCCTGCGGGGGTCAGAGTCAGCAGGCACCCGAAAATACGCCTCAGGTCAATCTCGAGGAGGGCATCCCGCCGGAGGCGGGCGAAGGGGAAGAGGCCCCGTGGCCCTACGCCTTTTCTCAGGAGCACATTCAGGCCATTGCGAATGTGCTGGTGGAGCTGGAGCCCCTATACAACAAGGCAGCCCTCCTCGCCCTTGAAAACGGCTGGGATGCCGACGAACTGACGGTGAAGGAGCTTAACACGGTTTACGCGCTGGTGGAAGCCGGGAAATACGGTGTGGCCGACCCGGGCGATTACGGCGAGACCACCGATGAGCAAATGGCCATTCTCGCAGAGCAGTATCAGGTGATTTTGGACGCTATGCCGGATGTTATCGAACGAGTCAGCGTGCCATACGACGAGGGTAGCGGCGGCGATAACTAGCCGGCGGGGCGTTATCCGGAGCAAATTCCTGAAGGCGGATGCGGGAAACCGGCATCCGCCTTTATTAAAAGGAGGAAGTTGAGATGCTGCCAACCGTCATAGCCGTTGCCGCTGTGGCTGCCTTACTGGCGGCATGGGTTCTTTCAACCCGGCGGAAACTCGCGGTGCTGGAGGAAAACGTGAACAACGCCATGAATCAGATTGGTGTGCAGCTGTCCTGCCGTTTCGAAGCGCTGTCGGCCCTTTTGGAAATCGCAAAGGGCTGCGCCGGAGAGGAGTGCCAGGCGCTGGTGGAGGCCGTCAACAGCTCCCGCAGCGCCATTACAGGCAGGTCTGCGCCGGCGGATGTTTTGCGTCAGGAAGCGGTGATTGCCCATACGCTGGGGCGGCTTACCCTCATCGTGGCGCAGCACCCCGACATAAAGGACGGTCAGGCGTATCAGAAGACGATGGGTGCGGTGGAGACATTTGAAAGCATGATGCGAACCAGCTGTTTAATTTACAACGACAGCGTCATGAGGCTCAACCGGGCGGTGCGCCTGTTTCCCACCGCCCTCATCGCTGCGGCGATGGGCTTTCGCCAGCGGGACTATCTGGGGGACAGACGCGAAGAAAAGACCCCTCTTTGGGCGAAACTGACGGGCCATAAGGCAAGAAGGCGCGTCCGGCAGCGGGCAAGGAAGGCAGTGAGAGGTAAAGGGAGTGATAAGATGGGCCTTTTTTCAAAGAAACCACCCTGTGCAATCTGCGGCGGGAAAGTGCCGCGCATACTGGCGGCGAAAATTGAAGGAGAATATATCTGCAACACCTGCTTTGGCAAAATCGACATGGAAAGCGGCAGGGCTAATAACCTGACGATGCAGGCGTTTCGGCAGTACCTCACCTTTTACGAGGAAAATAGAAAACTCAGGGAGAAATTTATCGTCTCTGAACGGATTGATTTCGGCGCCTTTGACACGAAAATCATCTTCGATTTTGAAAACAAGCTCTTTTGCATGAGTAAAAACCCGGACAAAACCGTGTTCGAGGGGTGGCGCCTGAAGTCCTTTGTGATTAAGGAAGACAGCACCCCCCTGTTTGAAGGGGTGGCGGAGGGCATCCGGCGCTACCCCAGCACGGTGCCGGAGCGCGTCATGGCTCTGTCGGGGGAGATGGCGCAGTATGCGGCCAGCCGCCGCATGGCGAAGGCTCTCGACAGAATGGACGACGGCGTGGAAAACGGCTCCGTGCCCCGGTATGACGTCGATTTTCCGGAGCCTTTTTCGAAGTTTAACGTGGAGATATACGTCGAGCACCCTTACTGGTCACACATCACCTGCGACATGGACGGCCCCCGGTTTGACAGAGAGTACCCCGACGCCAGCGATTACCTCTCCGCCTACAGGGAGCGCCTTGAGGTCATTGTAAGGCTGGTGCAGGGCTTTAAGGAAGTGGCGTTTCCTGATGCATCGGAACGGCTTGCCGGATTTGGCGCAATTCATCAGGGACAGAAAAGGGCGGCCCCGGCCAATGCCGTGGAGGAGATACGAAAGTACAAGGCGCTCTTAGACGACGGCATCATCACCGAGGACGAGTTTCGCGAAAAGAAGCGGCAGCTCATGGGCCTGTAAGAGAGTGCCATGAAAAGGCGGCTTACGGTTTGCTTCTCGCCTGCCACTTACCGCCGTATCCTGCGGCGGCTTTTGCCCGCATCCGCCATCTTTCGATGTTTGGCAGTTTGGTATGCGACAAAAATCGAATACGGGAGCGCTTTAGGCTTGACCGGCGAGGTAAAATCTGGCAAAGTGGATGTATATCTCGTGACCCCAAATCAATAAGCGCGGCGGAACAGACCGCCGCCGCGCCTGATTTTAACGTAAAGCGGGAGGTGGAATCGTTTGAAGCGGCTCATTTCGACCCTGCTTGCCGCCCTGTTTGCGCTGGCACTCGTGGCGAGCGCTGCTCCTGCGGCCGGCGCCCGGGAGAGCGGGGCGGTGCGAGTGGCCGTGATTGATACGGGCATCTCGTCTATCGCTATCGACGGAGAGAATCTGGCCGAGGGGTACAACTACATCCTGCCCGGCGGCTCCACGGAGGACACCCACGGGCATGGCACCGCCGTGTCCGCCATCATCGCGGGGAGCCCGTCCGCGGGCGTGGCGGGCCTTTGCCCCGAAGCTGTGCTCGTCCCCCTTGTCTATTGCAGTAAAACGGAAAAGGGCGCAATTTTAAAAGGAGACGTGGCCATGCTGGCCCAGATTATTTATGACGCGGTGGACGTGTACGGCTGCCGCATCATCAACATCAGCTCCGGCGCCCAGTCGGACATCACCGCTTTGCGGGACGCGGTGGCGTATGCGGAGCGGTGCGGGGTGCTCATCGTCGCAAGTGCCGGCAACGACGGCAAAAAAACCGCCTACTATCCCGGCGCCTATTCCACCGTCCTGTGTGCAGGGAGCGTTAATGCGTCGGAGGACGGCGCGGCGTCCTTTTCAAACCGGTACAAAGGAGTGGACGTGCTGGCGCCGGGAAAGCGCGTTCTCACGGCGACCAGGGACGGCGAGCCCGCACTGGGCACTGGGACGAGCTTTTCCGCGGCGTACGTCTCCGGCATGGCGGCGGCGCTCCTGACGGAAAACCCCTCCCTCACGCCCCATGAGCTGCGGGAGATTATTAAGAGCACTGCACGGGATATCGGAAAGGCCGGTTACGACGAGGAGTCGGGATGGGGCATCGCCAGTCTTTCCGCCGCCATGGGCAAGCTTCTGAACCTGCACGAAGCGGCGCTGCCCTTTCACGACGTCGCCCCCGACGCCTACTATTACGATGCCGTCTTGTGGGCGCTTCGGCGCGGCATCACCGGCGGCACCGAGCCGGATACGTTTTCTCCGGAGCTTTCCTGCACCCGCGCTCAGGCGGTGACCTTCCTCTGGCGGGCCGCCGGCTGTCCGGAGCCAAAAAGCGGGACACATCCCTTTAAGGATGTGCGAATGAGTGATTATTTTTACAAAGCCGTCCTCTGGGCGGTTGAAAAAGAGGTGACCGCCGGCACCTCCGCCGTGACCTTCAGCCCCCATGATACCTGCACTGAGGCGCAGGTGATAACCCTGGTCTGGCGGGCGAAGGGACGCCCGGGCGCAATAGGGTACAGCGAAACGGCGGCGGGACTCGGCAATCACTACTACAGAGACGCGGTGGCCTGGGCGGATACGTTGGGCCTTTTTGCCGCGACGGATACGCCGTTTGACGCCGCCGCAGCCGCAACCCGCGCCCGCATCGTGACGTATCTCTACATGAGCGCTAAGGCCGCATAAAAAACGAAGGGACAGGCCGTGAGCCTTTCCCTTTTTGCGTCAGGGCGATGTTCAGGCAGTATCGCCTCGGCGGTGCCGTTTGAAAACCTGCGGGGAAAGCTGTATACTTATTCCATTCGGGCCTGGGAGGCGTTTTTTTGAGGAAAGACATCAAATTTTACGGCAAACTCTTTTCCGGCTGTCTGCGAATCAGCGCATTTACCTTCGGCGGCGGGTACGTCATCGTGCCGCTGATAAAAAAGAGGTTTGTGGACGAATACGGCTGGGTTTCAGAGGAGCAGATGCTCGACTATATCGCCATCGGCCAGTCGTCCCCGGGGCCTATTGCCGTCAACACCTCCGCCATGATGGGCTACGGACTGGCGGGGCTGCCCGGCGCACTGGTGGCCGTTTTTGCAACGGTTCTGCCGCCCCTTGTGACGCTTTCGATTGTTTCGGTCTTTTATTCCCTCGTCATTGAAAACGCCGTTGTAAGAAACGTCCTGCGGGGGATGCAGGCGGGGGTTGCGGCGGTGGTGCTGGACGTGGTGATAGACTTAATCGCCGCCGTAACAAAAAGTCGGCGGGCGGTGCCCATTGTGCTGATGGCGGCCGCTTTTATCGCCGCGGCTGTGTTTAAGGTCAACGTGGCCCTCGTCATCTTAACCTGTGCGGTATACGGCGCCCTGACCGTTGTGAAAGCGCGGAGAAAGGAGCGGGACAATGGTCATTCTTAAGCTCTTTCTGGCCTTCCTTCAAGTGGGGCTGTTTACAATCGGCGGCGGGTACGCGGCGCTCCCCGTGATTCAAAACCAAGTGGTGGAGACGTACGGCTGGCTCACTGCGGCGGAGTTTACGGACCTTATCACTATTTCCCAGATGACCCCCGGACCCATCGGCATCAACGCCGCCACCTTCGTGGGGACACGCATCGCGGGCCTGCCCGGCGCCATTGTGGCCACCTTCGGCTGCATTCTCGCCCCGTGCCTGATTGTTTTGACCCTGTCAATGCTGTATAAGAAGTACAGCAGTATCAGCTACGTGCGGGGCGTGCTCTCCTCCCTCCATCCGGCAGTGGTGGGCCTTATTGCCTCGGCGTGCCTGAGTATCGTTTTGCAGGCGCTGTTTCCCGTGGTGGTTTCCCTTTCCGGGCTGGATATTGCCGCTGCTGTGCTGGTTGCGGCGGGGATTTTTGCCCTGAAACGGTTTAAGGTAAGTCAAATCACCGTCATTCTCGCGGCAGGGGCTTTGGGCGGGCTGTTTTACAGCCTCGTGGAGCGGTTCTAGGGATATAAAGCCCGTGATCTCGTGGAGGGACGCTGGCGCATATCCTTATAGAGCCTATTCTGGACGAGGCTGTGCCATATCAGGCGGCGCTCATAACAGCCTTCCTCCTAAACTACGGCGGCTTCTTTGAGCGGTTTTAGCGCGCTATTTCCTTCGATGCGCTACTCCGAAAGCTGTGTTTAGACGTTTCCAAATGCAAAAGAAAAAGGCGCAGCCATTTGGCCGCGCCTTGCTGCGCTTTGATTCTATTTTCTATTTCTTGTGCTGGGCTTATTTCTTGTTATTTCCTTCAAGAAGGGGCTTTAAAAACTGCCCCGTGTAGCTTCGATCGCATTTAATAAGCTCTTCCGGCGTGCCGGCGAAGACGACTTCGCCACCGGCGTCGCCCCCTTCGGGGCCGAGGTCCACAATGTAGTCTGCTGTTTTGATGACGTCCAGATTGTGTTCGATGACGATGACGGTGTTGCCCGCTTCCACGAGGCGGTTGAGCACGTCGATAAGGCGGTGGACGTCCGCCGTGTGCAGGCCCGTTGTGGGTTCGTCCAGCACGTAGATGGTGTTGCCCGTGGAGCGTTTGGACAGCTCCGTGGCCAGCTTCACCCGCTGGGCTTCACCGCCTGAGAGGGTGGTGGAGGGCTGCCCGAGGCGGATATATCCGAGGCCCACGTCCACCAGCGTAACAAGCCTCTGGCGGATTTTCGGCAGGTTTTCAAAGAAAACGACGGCTTCGTCCACCGTCATGTTCAAAACGTCAAAGATGCTCTTGCCCTTGTAGCGCACCTCGAGGGTCTCCCGATTGTAGCGCTTGCCCTTGCACACTTCGCAGGGGACGAAAATATCCGGCAAAAAGTGCATTTCAATTTTAATCAGGCCATCGCCTGAGCAGGCCTCGCAGCGTCCGCCCCGCACGTTGAAGGAGAAGCGGCTGGCGGTGTACCCCCTGGCCTTTGCGTCCTGCGTGGAGGCGAACAGCTCCCGAATGTCGTTAAAGACGCCGGTGTAGGTGGCGGGGTTAGAGCGGGGCGTCCGCCCGATGGGGGACTGGTCGATGGCGATGATTTTATCGAGGTATTCAAGGCCTTCGATGGACTCATACTTGCCCGGGTAGACTTTCACGCGGTTCAGTTCCGCCGCCAGCGCCTTATAGATGACTTCGTTGACGAGGGACGACTTTCCGCTGCCGGAGACCCCCGTGACGCAGGTCATGACGCCGAGGGGGATGGACACGTCCACGCGGCGCAGGTTGTTCTCCGCCGCGCCCCGGACGGTGAGGCACTTCCCCGTCCCCTTCCGGCGCTTTTCCGGAATGGGAATCTCCCTTAAACCGCTTAAGTACTGGCCCGTTATGGAGCGCTCGCACCGTATGAGTTCCTCCGGCGTGCCGGCGAAGACCACCTCGCCGCCATGGACGCCGGCGCCGGGGCCGATGTCCACCACGAAGTCCGCCGTGCGGATGGTGTCCTCGTCGTGCTCGACGACGATGAGGGTGTTGCCCAAATCCCGCAGATGCTTGAGGGTGTCCAGCAGGCGGGCGTTGTCCCTCTGGTGCAGGCCGATGGAGGGCTCGTCCAGAATATAGAGGACGCCCATGAGGGACGAGCCGATTTGTGTGGCCAGACGGATGCGCTGGCTTTCACCCCCGGAGAGGGTGCCGGCGTTGCGGCTTAAGGTGAGGTAGCCCAGCCCCACGCTTTTGAGAAAGCCCAAACGCTCCCGGATTTCCTTGAGAATCTGATGGGCAATCATCTCCTCTTTTTCCGTGAGGGTGAGGGTATCAAGAAAATCAAGGGCATGAAGGATGGACTTGTCCGTAAAGTCGATGATGCTGATGCCCCCCACGGTGACGGCCAGCACCTCTTTCTTCAGGCGTTTGCCGCCGCAATCAGGGCAGGGGTGCTCGGACATATACTGCTCCAGCTCCCAGCGCATGGCGGTGCTTTGTGTGTCCTTGTACCGCCGTTCCAGATTGTTGACGATGCCCTCGAAGGGCTGGCTGATGGTGCCCTTTCGGTACTGCTGGTCGTAATGGAGGGTGAGCTTTTCGCCCCGGGTGCCGTAGAGGATGATGTCCACCACATGGTCCGGCAAATCCTTAATGGGCGTTGCCAAATCGAATTTGTACTTTTTCGAGAGGGCCTCGAAGTACATTTTCGCGATACCGTCGTTTTTAATGCTTCCCCAGCCGGAGGCGGTAACGGCCCCTTCGAGAATCGAGAGGGAGCGGTTGGGGATGATGAGGTTCGGGTCCACCCGCAGCTGCATGCCAAGGCCCGTGCAGGCGGGGCAGGCGCCGTAGGGGTTGTTGAAGGAGAACAGCCGGGGCGTGAGCTCCTCCATGGAGACGCCGCAATCGTCGCAGGCGTAGTTCTGGGAGAACATGAGGTCCCGGTCCTCCCCCACGATGTTCACCACCACGATGCCGCCGGCGAGATTCGTGGCGGTTTCGATGGAGTCGGTGAGGCGCCTTGTAATGTCGCTTCGGATGACGAGGCGGTCTACGATGATTTCGATGGTGTGTTTTTTATTTTTGTCGAGGGAAATCTCCTCCCCGAGGTCGTAGGTAATCCCGTCCACCCGGGCCCGGACGTAGCCGCTTTTGCGGGCGTCCTCAAAGACTTTGAGGTATTCGCCCTTGCGGGCCCGCACCACAGGGGCGAGAATCTGAATCCGTGTGGCTTCCGGCAGGGTGAGGATTTGGTCGACGATTTGGTCCACCGTCTGCTGGCGGATTTCCTTGCCGCAGTTGGGGCAATGGGGGACGCCGATGCGCGCCCAGAGGAGGCGGAGGTAATCGTAAATCTCCGTCACCGTGCCCACGGTGGAGCGGGGGTTGCGGCTCGTCGTCTTCTGGTCGATGGAGATGGCGGGTGAGAGCCCGTCAATGTAGTCCACGTCCGGCTTTTCCATCTGCCCGAGGAACTGGCGTGCATAGCTGGAGAGGGATTCCACGTAGCGGCGCTGCCCTTCGGCGTAGATGGTGTCAAACGCGAGGGAGGACTTGCCGCTGCCGGACAGGCCCGTCATCACCACGAACTTGTCCCGCGGGATTTCAAGATCGATGTTCTTGAGGTTGTTCGCCCTTGCGCCTTTGATGAAAATTGTGTCACGCATTGTTTTGTCCTCTTACGTTAAGCATGTATGGCGTGTGCTGAAAGCACGTAGGTAACATGAGCTAGGCACGGGACGCCGCCTTCTGCGGAGCGTCCTGCGCGGATTTTTCGGTGGATGCGGCGCTTTGCGCTGTGTGCGCTTCGGTCTGCGCCGCGATGCGCCGGGCACCTGCTATCATGAGTTTGATGCGGTTTTCCTGATTGATTTTCGTGGCGCCCGGGTCGTAGTCGATGGCCACGATGTTAGACTCCGGGTAGTCGTCCTTCAGCCGGCGAATCATGCCCTTGCCCACCACGTGGTTCGGCAGGCAGCCGAAGGGCTGGGTGCAGACGATGTTGGGCGCTCCCGTGTGAATCAACTCCAGCATCTCCGCCGTGAGCAGCCACCCTTCCCCCATCTTGTTGCCGTAGCCGAGGTACCCCTTTATGAGCCGCTGCAGGTCTTTAAAGGAGCCCATGGGGCGGAAGGAAGGCTCCGCCTTCACCGCTTCAATCATTATCTGCTGCAGGCCCTCCAAATATTTCTGGAGAATGGCGCAGACGAGCTTCTTCAGCTTCGAGCCCTTGTAGAGGTCCACGTCCACCACACGGTTGTTGACTTTGAAAATCATAAAGTCCGTCAGCCCCGGCACCACCGGCTCGCAGCCTTCCGTGAGGAGAAACTCCTCCAGGTCGTTGTTGCCGAGAGGGGAGAACTTCACGTAAATTTCGCCCACGATGCCCACCCGGGGCTTATCGGTGACGCGCCGCTCGATTTTGGCGTAGTCGGAGACGATTTGCGCCATGACCCGGCGCATCTCCTTTTTGCCCATGCCGTGCCCATGCTCAAAGAGGGTGACGATGCGGTCCGTCCAGTGGGTGGTGAGTTTTTCTGTGGCACCAGCGTGGACTTCATAGGGCAGACATTGGTTGCGCAGCCACATGAGCAGGTCGCCGTAAATCATGGCGGAGGCGAGGCGGCGGACGAGCCGCAGGTTCAGCCCGAACCCCGGATTCTTCTCAAGGCCGGAGAGGTTTACAGACACCACAGGGACGTACTCAAGCCCCGCCTTCTCCAGCGCCTTGCGGAGAAGGTGGATGTAGTTAGAGGCGCGGCAGCCGCCGCCCGTTTGCGTGATGAGCAGGCCCACCTTGTGCTTGTCGTACTTGCCGTTGTTTACCGCGTCGATGAGCTGGCCGATGACGAGCAGAGCGGGGTAGCAGGTGTCGTTATGCACATAGCGCAGGCCCGTGTCCACGATGCCCCGATGGGTGGTGTTGAGCATATCGATTTTGTATCCGTCCAGCTCAAAGACCTTCTTCATCATGGTAAAGGAGATGGGGAGCATCTGGGGCATGAGAAGGGTATATTCCTTCTTCATCTCCTTCGTGAAGAGAAGGCGGCCGGTTTTGTCATAAATAAGCTTAGCCATGCTTTTAACCTTTCATAAACCCGCTAGACGGCGGGGCGCTTGTCCTTGCCGTGGGCCTTACGGTGGGCCATAGCGGCAATGAGACTGCGGATGCGGATGCGAACGGCGCCGAGGTTTGAGATATCGTCGATTTTTATCTGTGTGTAGAGCTTACCGCCCTTTTCTAAAATGGCGCGCATTTCGTCCGTTGTGATGGCGTCCGTCCCGCAGCCGAAGGAGACGAGCTGCACCAGCTGCATATCCGGCTGCGTCGTCACATACCGGGCCGCGTCGTACATACGGGAGTGATACGTCCACTGGTTGAGGACCCGCAGCGTCTGGCGCGGGGAGAGGTGCGAAACGGCGTCCTCCGTGATGACCACGAGGTTAAAGGAGGCGATGAGCTCATCGATACCGTGGTTAATCTCCGGGTCGATGTGGTACGGCCGTCCGGCCACGACGATGATATCAAGCCCCATTTTCCGGGCATACTGTATGTACTCGTCGCCCTTTGCCAGAATGTCCTCCCGGTACCGGTCGTACGCCGCGTATGCCGCTTCGGCGGCGCGGCGGGTTTCCTTCGGCGGGATGCCGAAGTGCTCCGCAAAATACTCGCCCGCCTTTGCCATGAAGCCGCGCTTTTTATGCAGCCCGAAATAGGGGATGAGAAAGCGCGCCGTTTTCAGCCGCGGCATGTTCGCCGCTAAAAGTTCGGGGTAGTAGGCGACGACGGGGCAGTTGTAGTTGTTGTCCCCCTTGCCTTCGTCGAAGTTGTAGGGCATACAGGGGTAGAAGATGGTGTCCGCGCCCATATCTAAAAGGGACTCGATGTGCCCGTGCATGAGCTTGGCGGGGTAACAGACAGTGTCGGAGGGAATCGTGCGCTGGCCGCGGATATACAGGGCGCGGGAGGACTCCTCCGAGAGCACCACTTCAAAGTTTAACTTCGTGAAGAAGGCAAACCAGAAGGGGAGGTTTTCATACATGTTCAGGCCGAAGGGGATGCCGATTTTACCGCGGCTGCCGTCCCCGGAGCCGGTGCCCTGCATGGCCCGGAGCGTATCGTATTTGTATTTCATGAGGTTCGGCACCGCCGTTTTTTCAACGCCCAGAGGCTTTGAGCAGCGGTTGCCGGAGATATAGCGCCGCCCGCCG
Source organism: Papillibacter sp. (assembly GCA_012838125.1). Taxonomy (GTDB): domain Bacteria; phylum Bacillota; class Clostridia; order Oscillospirales; family Oscillospiraceae; genus Sporobacter. The sequence goes on along the minus strand of DUPW01000079.1, from coordinate 11,087 downwards.
GAGAAGGTGTTCACCGTCATGCTGCAGCGGTTTGTGCAGCCCTGACAGGTGACGGGGCGCGCCGTGTGGGTGAAGGCTTTCAGCTCCTCCGGACCGATAAGGGCGGTGGTGCCGGAGAGGGTGCCTTCTTTGACGGCGTCGCATGCTGAGAGCGCGGCGCCGTAGGCTCCCATGAGCCCGGCGATGGTGGGGCGGGTCACTTCCCGGCCAATCTCCTGCTCGAAGCCGCGCAAAACGGCGTCGTTTAAGAACGTGCCGCCCTGAACGACGATGTGCTGGCCGAGGTCGTCCGCATTTGCGGCGCGGATGACCTTGTACACCGCGTTTTTCACGATGGAGATGGAAAGCCCTGCGGAGATGGCCTCCACGCTGGCCCCTTCCTTTTGCGCCTGTTTGACGCTGGAGTTCATAAAGACGGTGCAGCGGGAGCCGAGGTTCACAGGGGAAGGGTCAAAGAGCCCCAGCTTGGCGAAGGCGGCGATATCGTACCCTAACGCGATGGCGAAGGTCTCGATAAAGCTGCCGCAGCCGGAGGAGCAGGCTTCGTTGAGCATGATGCTGTCAATGGCGCCGTCGTGAATTTTAAAGCACTTCACGTCCTGCCCGCCGATGTCGAGAATGAAGTCCACGTCGGGGGCAAAGTGGGCTGCGGCGCGGTAGTGGGCCATCGTTTCCACGAGGCCTAAGTCCACGCCGAAGGCGTTTTTAATAAGCTCCTCGCCGTACCCCGTGACGGCGCCGGCGTGAATGGTTACGCGTCCGCCAAAGCGGCTGTAAATCGTCTCAAGCTGAGACTTCACAATGGCCACGGGGTCACCCTTATTAGAGCCGTAGTAGCTGTATAAAATCCCGCCGTTTTCGGCGATGAGAACGAGTTTTGTGGTGGTGCTGCCAGCGTCAATGCCGAGATACGCCGGGCCCTCGTATGTATCCGCGTCCACGGCCACGGGGGTTGCTCTGTTGTGGCGCCTGACGAATGCGTCGTACTCATCCTTGGAGGTGAAGAGAGGCTCAAGGACGTCCGTGAGCATGGTGGCGTCCACGGCGTTTTCCATGAGGGAGAGGAGGTCTTCAAAGGTGCGGGGCGCGTCCGACGGGAGCATGGCGGCGCCCAGGGCGGCGAAGCAGTCGGCGTTTTCGGGGAAGACGGCGTGCTCGTTATCAAGCTGAAGCGTCTCCACGAAACGCTGGCGCAGGCCTTTAAGGAAAGTGAGCGGCCCGCCGAGGAAGACGATTTTGCCCTTCAGCTCGCGCCCCTGGGTGAGGCCCCCCACAGTCTGGTCCACAACCGCCTGGAAGATGGAGGCGGCGATATCCTCCTTGCGCCCGCCCTGATTGAGGATGGGCTGAATGTCCGACTTGGCGAACACGCCGCAGCGGGACGCAATGGGATAGATTTTCTCGTGTTTGAGGGACAGCTCGTCCAGCTCCGGAACGGTGACGTCAAGGAGCGTTGCCATCTGGTCGATGAAGGCGCCCGTGCCGCCGGCGCAGGAGCCGTTCATGCGCTCTTCCAGACTGCCGCCGAAGAAGATGATTTTCGCGTCCTCGCCGCCCAGCTCGATAACGGCGTCAGCGTCCGGAATGAAGGCGGAGACGGCGGCGGCGGTGGCGTAGACCTCCTGAGCGAAATTGATATGGGTCGCCTTCGCAACGCCCAGTCCGGCGGAGCCGGTGATGGTGGCCGTCACCTGTTTTCCTGCGAGAAGGGGAGAGGCCGAGTGCAGCTGCTCTGCCGCCTTTTCGCGCACTTTGGAATAGTGCCGCTCGTAAGCGCGAAAGAGGATTTTATTGTTTTCCCCCAGCACGACGGTCTTCACCGTGGTGCTGCCAATGTCAATGCCGATTTTATAAGTCATTTAAGTCACCTTTTGCGCACAGGACTTGCAGCTATGAGCGCGCATGTGCGTTAAAGTCAATTATACATCTATATAAAGTATAATTCAACAATTCAGGGTGAGTTGTTTTTACCAACCTGCCCAGCTCCCGCACAGTCTGACCCCGCCTGCGTTGACAAAATCCCGCGGCGGTGCTAAAATAAAACGGACAAATAAATCAGGTTGCCGAGCCCGGCAGTCTAAGGGTATTTTTGCCTATGATTGCCCGGCCTGAGCTCGAAGCTCACGGGGTCGCTATTGGAAACGAAACGGCCTTCACGTTTTGAAAAGGACAAACCGCCGCGCCATCTTGAGCGCATCCGGCTGTGTATGAGGCAGCCCGTTTTGGACGATTCGAAACGGGCTGCCTTTTCGTATAACCCCGGCCATTTTTGACGTTTTCTCTTCCTTTCCCCCCCTCGCCGGGTATTCGTAAATGGGGCGGATACCCGGCGGCGCTGTCCCATGGCGGGAGGGGAAGTTTGATTCCCATCGCTATACCCCCGGGCGCAGGACGCCCCAATACCATACACACCACAACGAGGTGATACGGTTGCTGAAAAACATAGAGCCTTCACAGGCGACGAAGCTTCTTTGCGCGCTGGACGTTCAGCCTGAAACGGAGATTGTCTCCTTGGCTGACGCCTTCGGCCGGGTCTCGGCCCGGCGGATTTGCGCCTGCATTCCGTCGCCCCCCTTTGACCGCAGCCCCTACGACGGGTACGTCTTTCGCGGCGAGGATACGGCGGCGGCATCGCCGGAGCACCCCGTTGTTCTCACGATTACGGAGGAGATTCCTGCAGGCACGGCCCCCCGCTTTCCCGTAACGCCGGGCACTGCGGCGAAAATCCTCACAGGCGCCCCCATTCCCGAGGGGGCCAACGTCACTGTGAAATACGAAACGGTGACCTTTACGGAAGACACCGTCACCCTCACCCAGCCCTATAAGCCGGATACGGACATCGTCCGCTCTGGAGAGGACATCGCGGCGGGGGACGTGATCATGGAGCGGGGCACCATCATCACCGCCCCCCTTGCGGGAATCCTGGCGGGGCAGGGTATCTGCCAGGTGGAGGTCTTCAAAAAACCCGTGGTGGCCCTCATCAACACCGGTTCGGAGCTTGTTGAGCCGGGCAATCCCCTGCGCCCGGCGGCCATATATAACAGCAACGTCTATATGCTGGCGGGGTACCTCATGCATACAGGGGCCGTGCCCCATAACGCCGGCACCGTGGAGGACGAGCCTGATCGCATTGCCGAAAAAATCCGCACTGCCCTTGAAAACTGCGACATGGTCATCACCACGGGGGGCGCCTCCGTGGGCGACTACGACTGGGCTGTCACAGCGGCGGAGCGTCTTGGGGCGAAGGTTCTGTTCTGGAAGACGAACATGAAACCCGGCGGCTCCATCATGGCGGCTGAAAAGGACGGCAAGGTGATTTTAGGCCTGTCCGGAAACCCCGGCGCCGCCGTTTTAGGGCTTTTACGCATCGCCCTGCCCTATATCCGCAAGCTGTGCGGACGGGCGGATATCCACCCGCCGGAGGTCTGCGTTGCCCTGCGGCATCCCCTTAACAAACACAGCCCGAAGACCCGTATTCTACGGGGGCGGCTGGAAGTGGAGAACGGCCAGGCGCTGTTTTCCGAAAATGAAGGACAGGAAAACGGAGCCGTGCTCTCCCTGGTAGGTTGCGACCTTCTCGCCGAAATCCCGGCGGGAAGTCCGCCCCTGCCGGCGGGAACGATGGTTAGAGCGTTCCGCGTTTAGGAGACGGTACGGCTATCACATAGGAGATACCATGAAAGACAGTTACGGAAGAGTCATCGACTATCTGCGCATTTCCGTTACAGACCTGTGCAACCTGCGGTGCCTGTACTGCATGCCGGAAAAGGGCGTTGAGAAGCGGGAGCACAAGGACAACCTCTCCGTGGAGGAGATTGAGGAGATTGTCTCCGCCGCCGTGGACTTAGGCGTCACAAAAGTGCGCGTCACGGGGGGCGAACCTCTCGTTCGGCGGGGGATTCTTGAAATCTGCCGCCGCATCGGGGCGATACCGGGCGTGGAGAAGCTCTGCATGACCACAAACGGCGTCCTGCTCAAAAAACACGCCGCACAGCTGTTTGATGCGGGCGTCACCCGCCTGAACATCAGCCTTGACACCCTCGACCGGGAAAAATACTCTCAGCTGACCCGCATGGGCACGCTGGAGGACGTCCTCGGCGGCATTGACGAGGCGTTTCGGGTGGGTTTTAGTGAGATTAAAATCAACACCGTCCTCATGGGCGGAGTAAACGACGACGAAATTAGAGACATTGCCGCACTGACGAAGGACCGGAATATCCACGTCCGCTTTATTGAGCTCATGCCCATCGGCGAGTGCGCCCAGTGGGGGCCGGAGCGCTTTATCAGCAACGAGCGGGTGCTGGAGGAACTTCCCGCCCTTGAGGAGGCGGGCGTAGCCGGCGTGGCACGCATCTACCGCCTGCCGGAGCACCGCGGGACGGTGGGCCTAATCAGCCCCATCAGCTCCCATTTCTGCCCCTCCTGCAACCGCATCCGCGTCACGGCGGACGGGCGGCTAAAGCCCTGCCTGCACTCGGCGGAGGAAATTAACCTGCGCGGCCTGCAGGGCGAGGAATTGAGACACGTCATGAGCGAGGCGATATTCGGCAAGCCCCATCGCCACCACTTGGACGAGGCCGCAAGCTCCAGCCTGCGGCACATGAACGAAATCGGAGGGTAACGATGGCGAAGCTGACCCATTTTAACGAAGAGGGCCGCGCCCGTATGGTGGACGTGGGCCACAAGGAGGCCACCCGGCGCGAAGCCGTCGCAACCGCCACGGTGGAGCTTGCCCCCGAGACCTTCGCCCTCGTGATGGAGGGCAAGATGAAAAAGGGGGACGTCCTCGCCGTAGCACAGGTGGCGGGGATTATGGGGGCCAAGCGCTGCCCGGACATCATCCCCATGTGCCACCCCATCCTGCTCACGGGCGTGGACATCGCCTTTTTCCCCGATGAGAAGAAAAGCACCATCCGTATTGAGGCCACGGCGCGCTGCACGGGGGAGACGGGCGTGGAAATGGAGGCCCTCACCGCCGCATCCGTCGCCGCCCTCACGGTTTACGACATGTGCAAGGCCGTTCAGAAAGATATCGTCATCCGTGATGTGCGCCTGCTCAAAAAAAGCGGCGGCAAGAGCGGCGACTTAGACTTTACAGACCGGTAAATAATGGGCCGGGCAGCCATCCGCGCGGCCGCGACGATAAAAGGAGGATTTACCCCATGGCAGTAGTGACCGCTGTATGCATCAGCGAAAAAAAGGGCATACCGAAGAAAACCGTGCCGGAGATTACCGTGCGCAAAAACTACGGCATTGTAAACGACGCCCACGCCGGCGACTGGCACCGGCAGATTAGCCTTCTGGGCGAAGAGAGCGTGGACAAACTGCGCGCGCACTTTCCCAACCTGCCCGCCGGAGCCTTTGCGGAAAACATCCTCACAAGGGGCCTCACCCTCTACACCCTGCCAATCGGCACACGCCTGCGGGTGGGCGAAACGGTTCTTGAAGTGACGCAAATCGGCAAGGAGTGCCATGAGGCCTGCGCCATCAAGAAGAAAACGGGGGACTGCGTCATGCCCCGGGAAGGCATCTTTGCCATCGTCATCGAGGAGGGCACCATCCGGCCCGGGGACGAAGTCGAAGTGCTCGGGAAAGCGGAAGAATAAAGGGGCGGGCTTATGAAGAAGATACGCGTGGAGGACGCCGTGGGCGAGACCCTGTGTCACGATATGACGGGTCTCGACAAAAACGGGAAAAAGAGCGTGCGCTTTCGGCGCGGCCATGTCATCCGTGAGGAGGACATTCCCGAGCTTCTCAAGATTGGAAAGAGCCATATTTTCGTCTGGGAGCCGGAGGCGGACGAGGTCCACGAGGACGACGCCGCTCTGGCCTTGGCCGCCGTCATCTGCTCGGAGACCGTTGCCGGACACGATGACAAGCCCTCCGAAGGCAAAATCACCCTCACCGCGGGGGTAGACGGGCTGTTTGTGGTAAACTCCGAAGCCCTGCGGGAGATTAACCGCGTGGGGGACTACACCGTGGCCACCGTTCCGTCTTACACCACCGTGAAGAAAGGGGATAAGCTCTGCGGCCTGCGCATCGTGCCCCTTGTGACAAAGCGGGAGAGAGTGGAGCGGGCTGTGGCTATTGCGAAGGAAAACAGCCCGGTGCTGACGGTCCTGCCCTTTAAGCCCATGAAATGCGGCGTGATTATCACGGGCAGCGAAGTCTATTACGGGCGCATTCAGGACAAGTTTGAGCCCATTATGCGGGAAAAACTCTCCGCCTTCGGGGCAGAGCTCCTTGGTTTTACGAAATGCCCCGACGAGCTTGAGAAGATTTTAGACGCCATCCGCCATTACCGCAGTTTGGGTGCGGAGCTGATACTGCTCACGGGAGGCATGTCTGTAGATCCCGATGACCTGACGCCCACGGCGATGCGTGAGTCGGGAGCGGTGATGATTACACAGGGCGTTCCCATGCAGCCGGGGAACATGCTCACCATCGCCAAACTGGAGGAGACGGTTCTCATCGGCGTGCCCGGCGCGTCCATGCACAGCCGGGTGACGAGTCTGGACGTCTTCCTGCCGCGGATTTTCGCGGGGCTGGACATCACAAAAGAGGACTTTTCAAGCTACGGTGAAGGCGGGCTGTGCCTGTTTTGCGCCGAGTGCACATACCCGCGCTGTTATTTCGGCCGGGCATAACGCTTTTGAAAGGGTGAGGTCTATGTTTACAGCAGCCGTTATCACTGTGAGCGACAAGGGCTCTCAGGGACTGCGTGAAGATACGGGCGGGCCGCTGGTGCGGTCTATGCTGGAGGAGGCGGGGTACGAGGTGGCCCACACCGCCGTCGTGCCGGACGAGCAGGAGCAGATTGAGCGGGCGCTCATCCACTGCGCCGATATGCTGGACATCGCCCTCGTTGTGACGACAGGCGGTACCGGCTTTTCCCCCCGGGACGTGACGCCCGAGGCCACCCTCGCCGTGTGCGACCGCCTGACCCCCGGCATCCCCGAGGCCATGCGGGCGGAGAGCCTGAAAATCACAAACCGCGGCATGCTCAGCCGCCAGCAGGCGGGAATCCGCGGGAGGACGCTCATCATAAATCTCCCCGGCAGCCCCAAGGCGATTCGGGAGAATTTCGCCGCCGTGCTCCCCGCCTTAGACCACGGCCTTGAGATGCTGCGTGCCAAAAAAGGCGACTGCGCCGAAAGCTAAGTTATAACGCCAAAGCCCCTCCGGAAGGAGGGGCTTTTTCTACTTTTGGGCATATTGCCACCATAAAATCCCGCAGGAGGGTGGTAAAAGCGATACAAATATGACCGGCCACTTTGTTAAGAGCCTACAAATTACTTCACAAAAAAGAGTCAAAAATGGGCGAAAAAATCAGCGTTTAAAACAACGCCTAAATCGAAGCAATATGCAAATGGCCCAAAAATACTAAGAAATGCGCATGGTGTATTGACTTTAATGCACAAAGAGCGTATACTGAGTTCACAGAATTTTAATAAAATACGCAAAAACCGTTGTGAGCAATTACCATAATATTACTCTTCCGCGTCTCGGCTTTTGTTTACCGCGCAACAGGAAACAAATCGGACTAAGCAGTCAAATTCAGGTTACACCCGCCCCGGGCGGTGTAGCATAAAATTATTTTGATTGTGAGGAGGATACAATGAAAAAGCTCTTAGCAATGGTCTTGGCGATACTTATGATTCTCTCGGTTGTTGCCTGCGGCGAAAAGAGCGCCGGCGATAAAGGCAACGACGGCAAGCAGACTTCCCAGCCCACCGGTGAAACACCCAAGGGCGGCGTCGAATGGCCCGCAATCCCCGGTTTCTTTGATCCTACATATGACTACACGCAGCAGAAGAAGTTCAAGGTCGGTTACCTCGTTGCCGCCACGAGCTTCCTCTATGACGAATTCGATAAAGCCTTTGCCGACTGGGCAAAGCGCATGAACATCAACTACACCGGTATGTGGGCGCCGGCGGCGGGCAGCGCCGACGAGTACCTCTCCGGTATCCAGACGCTGGCCGATCAGGGCTATGACGGCTACCTGCTCGACGGCGACACCAACCTCTACCCGCGCATTGCGGAAATGTGCGATGAGCTGGGCGTTGAATGGATCTCCTGCATGGGCCAGGCCCGTGATTACGGCAACCAGTATATGCTGGGCACGAAACTCATGCCGGGCCGCCTGATTCGCCCCCACGTTGGCTTTGACGACAACAACTTCGGCGTGCAGATGGCGCTGAAGCTGGATGAGTGGAGAGCGGCGACCTATCCCGACGTTCCGCTGGATAAGGTCGGCTTCATCGTCGTCAGCTACTCGCTTTCTCCCCAGCTCCATGATCGTTATCTGGGTGCGAAGAGAACGTGGCTTGAGCTGCATCCGGAACTCGGCACCTACAGCCCGGATCCGCAGAATAACCCGCCGAACTTCTACTATGCCGATATGTCCACCGCCACGATGGGTGACCAGTCTGCGGCAACGGGCCTCGTAACGCAGATTATGTCCAACCCGAAGGGCGTTGAAATCTGGCTCGTGGCTGCGGCGTTTGACGACTACGCTATGGCGGCCGCCACCGCTGCTGAAAACCTCGGCCTCACGGAGAAGGCCTGCGCTGTCACCGCCGGCGGCTCCAACCTGATTGCCCAGTGGGATGCCGGCATCCAGAACGCATGGCGTTACACCTTCTTCACCGCCCAGTCAATCTACGCCGAGCCGATTATCGCCGGCCTGTGGTCCATGATGACCGGTCAGGCGACGGCGGAAGACCTGTGGCCGGATTGGTGCATGGTCTATGACAAGGGCGACATTTTCGAGTTCACCGATGAGGTGGATCCCGTCTACGGCGTCCCGTACGTGGTAGCCGATGCAGACGGCAAGCCCGTTGTAATCGAAGAGCACAACTACGCCCAGCTGCGTCTGCCCACATACTGGCTCACATACGAAAACTACAAGGAATATCTGGAGTGGACGGACCTCTATGCTTACGGTCCTGACTCCGAAGGCCATTACTTCTATGAGCCGGAGACGGATCTGAACCGCTTCTCGGCCCGCGCGGATGTGCCTGATTTCTACAAACAATTTCCGTCTCTTGAGCATTAAGGCCTAAACCGGCATGAAAACGGCGCTCAAAAGAGCGCCGTTTTTTCACTTGTCTAGGCAGGCCTCATCCGGAAAAAGCCGGGAGGAACGGCGTCATTTCCTGGCGGGGAAGGAGACGCGGCGGAATGGCATGATTTCGAAAACCGCTTAATAAATTTGTTAAAATTGTAACGGATAATTCGACAGGATATCGGCGTATCGAACAAGAAAAAAAGAGCGCAATATACAATAGTCCCAAAAATGAGACATTGTACCGCGTTGAGTATTGACATTCTTGTACAAATCACGCATACTGACTTCACAAAAATTTAATACTTCGCGCAAGTACCCTAGGAACGAGAAAACACAGACTCCTGCGTTATTTTAAGTGCCTGTTTGCCGACGCAGCCTTCGGCAAAGGGGCCAGAACTGGGTTACGACCGCCGGACAAGGCGGGTGTAGCATATACTTCAGTGAAATGTTAGGAGGATACGATGAAAAAGTTCTTAGCATTGTTCTTGGCGATTCTCATGATTCTCTCAGTCGTCGCCTGCGGTGGCAGCAACACCGGCGGCAAAGACAACGACGGAAAACAGTCTCCCCAGCCCGGCGGCGAAACACCCAAGGGCAACGCCGAGTGGCCGGCAGTTCCCGGCTTCTTTGATCCTACATACGACTACACGCAGCAGAAGAAGTTCAAGGTCGGCTATCTTGTTACGGCCACCAACTTCCTCTATGACGAGTTCGATAAGGCCTTTGACGACTGGGCAAAGCGCATGAACATCAACTACACCGGCATGTGGGCTCCCGCAGCCGGCAGTGCCGAAGAATATCTCTCCGGTATTCAGACCTTTGCCGATCAGGGCTATGACGGCCTCCTCATGGATGGCGACAGCAACCTCTATCCGCGCGTCGCCGAAATCTGTCAGGAAGTTGACATCGACTGGATTCCCTGCATGGGCCAGGCCCGCGAATACGGCACCATGTACATGCTGGGCAATACCCTCATCCCGGGTCGCCTGCTTGCCCCCCACGTCGGTTTTGATGACAACAACTTCGGCGTGCAGATGATTGACAAGCTGGACGAGTGGAGAGAGGAAAACTATCCCGACGTGCCGCTGGATAAAGTCGGCGTCATCGTCATCAGCTTCTCCCTGTCCTTCCAGCTCAACGAGCGTTACCTCGGTGCGAAGAGACGCTGGCTCGAACTCCATCCGGAGCTCGGTACCTACAACCCGGATCCCACTGTGAACCCGGCTAACTTCTACTATGCCGATGCGTCCTCTGGCTCCATGGACCAGACGACGGCCCAGAACCTCGCCACGCAGATTATGTCCAACCCGAAGGGTGTTGAAGTGTGGCTCGTGGCCGGTGCCTTTGACGACTTTGCCATGGGCGCTGCCAACGCGGCTGAAAACCTCGGCCTGACGGATAAGACCTGCGCCGTCACCATCGGCGGCTCCAACCTGGCACTGCAGTGGGATAGCGGCATCCAGAACGCATGGCGCTATGCCCTGTTTACCGCCCAGTCCATCTACGCCGAGCCGATTATCGCCGGCCTGTGGTCCATGATGGCTGGTCAGGCGGCGGCGGAAGAACTGTGGCCGGAATGGGTCATGGTCTACGATAAGGGCGACCTCTTCCAGCTCACCGAAGAGATTGATCCCATCTGGAGCGTCCCGTACGTGGAAGCTGATGCAGACGGCAAACCCGTTGTCCTTGAAGAGCACAGCTACGCACAGCTGCGCCTGCCGACCCAGTGGCTCACCTACGAGACCTACCAGCATTACCTCGAGTGGACAGACCTCTACGCCTACGGCGATGGCGTGGAAGGCCACTACAAGTACACGCCGGTTACGGATCTGAACGCTTACTCGGCCCGTGCCACCACACCGGAATTCTACTATCAGTATCCGTCTCTTGAGCACTAAGCCCTAAACTGACAAAAAACGGCGCTCGTTTTGGGGCGTTCACACAGGGATTTATGAAAAGATTGTGTGACAGCTTCAAGCGGGGCAAAAAGAGACCAGTCGTATTAAAGCGTAAAGCT
>DUPW01000078.1 GCA_012838125.1 Papillibacter sp. | reverse complement strand
TCGGGCTGCTGCCCGTTAGGCGGGAAATGGCCAACGGGCGGGAAATGGCCAACGGGCGGGAAATGGCCAACGGGCGGCGGGTACGCACCGCCACCCTGCGGGCCGCCTTTTACAGGCTGATACAGCGGGCACGAAAACTTGGGCCGGCAGGGGCAGCAGCAGCAGGGAAAGCACTTCGGGCAGTGCCTCTTCTCACAGCGCTGAGGCTTGTGGTCCCAGCAAGGAAACTCCGGCTTGTGATCCCAGCACGGGAATTCCGGCTTGTGGTCCCAGCATTCCTTCTTATCAAAGCACGGGAATTCCGGTTTCTTGTCAAAATGGGAATCCTGCTTTTTATCGTGGTGCTGGGGTTCGCAGCAGCAGCCTTTATCGAAAGAAGGAGAGTGAATCTTCATTTTCATCCCGTCGATTCCGCACTCCTCGGCATATCTCCAACTGCCATAACAAAAATCGGATTTCATGTTTTACCTCCAGCATTGCTTATCCGCCGAAAAGCGGCGGTAATGGGGTCAGCAAGACCCCTTTCATGCAGATATAGGTGCGTTGTTCTCGTGACGGCAACACCCTTTTGGATGCGTTGCCCATTTCAGTGTATGACTTCGCAATGCCGTTTGTTCATGCCTCCTACAGCATAAAAAGCACAAAATGGAAAAGCACCGCCATCAGGCGATGCTTTTCCATTAAAGTGTCGCGTTTCACGGCATACCGCCCATTCCTTTCAGGCGATATTTCTGGCGGAACGAGTCTAAATGGCGCAACAGGACTTCGTCCCGCTCGAAAAACTCAACGAGGGCCCGCAGCTGCCGGACGGTATGGGGGGACAGGGCGTGTTCAATCAACTCCGTCTCCTCCAGCAGGCTCTTGCTCCCGATGAGGCGCAGGAAACGGGCGACTGTCTCGTGCCGCCAGTAGAGAAAGCTCCCCTTCTCCTTGCCCGCCGGCGTGAGGCGAATCCTGTCGTAGGGCTCGCTGTCGATATACCCCAGTTCCGCCAGCTTCGTTATCATCTTTGAAACGGAGGGCGGGCGCACGCCCAGCGTCTCGGCCAGCTCCGAAACCCGCGCGTGGCCTTTTTCGCTGCAAAGACGGTAGGTCATTTCAAGGTAATCCTCCAAAGCGGAGGTGAGCTCGCCGGATTTTTTGCTTTCCAGCTGGTAGCCGCGCACCGTTTTATAGGGCCGATTCTTTTCCATTCTTTTCTTCCTCCCTCTTTCTACAGTCTATTCAGCACACTTCACAGGGATGCGCCATATATTAGCGTAGGGAAACTTTCCCGCAGCTAACGGAGGAATGAACGTGAAACCGATTCCACTGAGTCAAATGCCCTTGGGCAAACCGGCCCGGGTGGCGGCCCTTGCCTGTTCGGGCGCTGAACGAAAACGCCTTTTAGACCTGGGCGTCGTCGACGGCACGGAAATCCACCCCCTATACACAAGCCCCTTCGGCAATCCGGCTGCCTATCTCGTCCGCGGCGCGGTCATCGCCCTGCGGCGGGATGTATCGGACAATGTCCTCGTCACCTATTTATGATATTACACAGTATTATAAGCGGATTTCGGCCCAGCGCCGAAATCCGCTCCCCAATTTCCCGGCATAAGACACGTGCCCTCGGCACACGCCGCGATATTACATAATAAGGAGCAGCTCTATGACACCTGCACTCTCTCAGGGCGGCGGGCGCCCTGTCGCCGCGCTGCCCGAAATCCGTCGCGCGCCGGACGAATACGTGGTGGCTCTCATGGGCAACCCCAATGTGGGCAAAAGCACCGTGTTCAACGCCCTCACGGGCCTGCGCCAGCACACGGGCAACTGGCCCGGGAAAACCGTCGAAGTGGCCACAGGGCATTGCCGCCACAACGGCGCCGACTTTACGATTATCGACCTGCCCGGCACATACTCCCTCACGGCCCACTCCGCCGAGGAAGAAATCGCCCGGGACTTTATCTGTTTCGGGGAGCCGGACGCCACCGTCATCGTGGCGGATGCCACCTGCCTTGAGCGCAACCTCATCCTCGTTTTGCAGGCGCTGGAAATCACGGACCGCGCCCTGCTGTGCGTCAACCTCATGGACGAGGCGGAGCGGCGCCAGATCAGCCTGCACCTGTCGCACCTGAGCGAAATTCTGGGCGTCCCCGTAGTGGGCGTCAGCGCCCGGGAGGATGAAGGGCTTGACACCCTTATGGAAAAAGTCGCCGAAGTGGTCAGCTCCCCGCCTCAAAAACGACGTCCTCTCATCTCATACGGCACGGAGCTTGAAAGTGCGGCGGAAAACCTGATTCCCGCCCTCGAGCCTCACCTCGGCCTGCGGGCAAAATGGGCGGCACTGCGCATTCTAAGCGGCGAAATCAGCCAGGTGCGCCCCCTTACGGTACTGGAACCGGCGGAAATGGCCAAAATCACCGCCGAAACCGAGCGCGCCAATTCCCTCCTGCGCCAGAGCGGCCTGTCTCAGGACGCCGTCATAGACCGCATTGCCACGGCTACCGTCAAAACAGCCGAGCGCATCGCCCGGGAGACAGTCATCTACGGCAAGGCCGACCACACGGCACGGGACCGCCGCCTCGACCGCATCTTCACCTCCCGTCTCACCGGCATTCCCATCATGCTCCTTTTGCTGGCGGGCATCTTCTGGCTCACCATCACCGGCGCAACCTACCCCTCCGCCCTCCTCTCGGCAGGCCTATTCCGGCTCGGGGACGTGCTTGAATCGGCCCTTGTGTCCATCAGCACCGCACCGTGGCTTGTGAGCCTTCTCATTGACGGGGTGTATACGACCCTTGCGTGGGTGGTGGGCGTCATGCTGCCGCCCATGGCCATCTTCTTCCCCCTTTTTACGCTCCTTGAGGACTCAGGGTACCTGCCCCGCATCGCCTTCAACCTCGACAACTTCTTCCGCAAGGCCTGCGCCCACGGGAAGCAGTCCCTCACCATGTGTCTCGGCCTCGGCTGCAACGCCGCCGGCGTGGTGGGTTGCCGCATCATCGACTCGCCCCGGGAGCGGCTTGTAGCGGTGATTACGAACACCTTCGTCCCCTGTAACGGGCGCTTCCCCACCCTCATCGCCATCATCACCATGTTCTTCGCCGGATTTGCCGGGGGATTTGGCACCTCCGTCATCTCCACACTGATGCTCACGGGGGTCATCGTCTTTGGCGTGTTCATGACGGTACTCGTCTCGCGGCTTCTCACAAAGACGATTCTCAAAGGGCTGCCGTCGTCCTTCAATCTGGAGCTGCCGCCCTACCGCCGGCCGCAGATTGGGCGGGTCATCGTCCGCAGCGTGCTGGACCGGACCCTGTTCGTCCTGCGGCGTGCTGTGGCGGTGGCCGCTCCGGCGGGGCTTGTGCTGTGGGTGATGGTCAACGTCCAGATTGGCGGCGTCAGCCTCTTAAACCACGCCGCCGCATTTTTAGACCCCCTCGGCCGCTTCATGGGGCTGGACGGCTTTATCCTCACGGCCTTCATTCTTGGCTTTCCCGCTAACGAAATCGTCATCCCCATCCTCATGATGAGCTACCTCTCCGCCGGAACCCTCGCGGAGCCGGCCAGCCTTGGCGACCTGCACGCCCTTTTTGTGGCAAACGGCTGGACGTGGCTCACCGCCCTGTGTACGATGGTTTTCTCCCTCCTCCACTGGCCCTGCGGCACAACGTGCCTCACCATCCGCAAGGAAACGGGAAGCCTCAAGTGGACCCTCGTCTCCTTTCTCGTCCCCACCCTCTGCGGAATTGTTATGTGTATCCTCATTGCAAATCTTGCCCGGCTTCTTGGCCTTGCCTAACGCAAAAAGGCCCCGCACTTTGTTCGTGCGGGGCTTTTTCCTGCTTATTTTTCAATGGGCTCGAACATTATAATGGAGACTTCAAAGGCCGTCCTCTCCATGGAGACACCGTTTTCCGTTTTTATGTACTTGCGGCTTTGCAGCCGCCCCTCCAGCGAAATCTGGTCGCCCACCTCCAGCTGCGCCGCCTTTTCCGCCATCCGCCCCCATGCAATGCAGGGCAGATAGTCGGAGCGGCCATACCGCCGGTTTACCGCCAGCATCATATCGCATATCTGCCGCCCCATGGGCGTCTGGCGCAGATTCGGTTTTTTGCACAGTGCCCCTCTGAGCAGGATGATGTTCCGGTCCTCTTCCTCCGTAAAGCGCAGCTCCTTGGCAAATACGCTGATGACAAGCCGGTTTCCGCTTTCGCCCCGTTTATTGTTAAAGGACCGCAGCTCACCGGAAACGGCAAGCCGCGCGCTTCCGTCCACCTCCAGATTTTCAATCAAATCCTGTCGGGCAATAACGTTAACGGTGTCAACATAGCCGGAAAGGCGTTCAATGTCTAAAGGAAACGTATAATAGTTGTCGTTTCCGCCCTTATGCGAAAACCTCGGCCTGCCCGCCACGGACCCGCATAGATCAACAGCATTGTTCATCCCTTCCAAACCTGCCACCCCTTCTGTTACTTACTTGTGAAAAGTATATGTGCCGTTTTGGAAGGTTAGAATAATTCGTTTTTCTATACACCCAAAACAAGGGCGGCGGCGCTCACGGCCAAAAGCGTATCAGGGTGCAGTCCGCCGGGAACCCGCAGCTCCTGACTCTCCACCTTTCTGCCGCCGAAGGACTTTATCTCCCGCTGTACGGCGACGACGCAGCTGTCCTCGGCGATGGAGGAATACGTCACCGTGTTGCGTGGGGACATGCCGTATGTCACCACGCAGTCGGCGCGAAATTGGGATGCCGGCAGCTGGGCATCGCCGGGGAAAATGAGGGTCCCGCAGGTCACCGGCGCCGTTAAATCCGCCGCCGTGCAGCCGGGGGACACGAGCAGCACGTCGGGACTGCCCACCACGTCTTCGCTTTTTTCGGCGGCGTGCAGGACGAAGGCCGGCTTCTCCACGCCCTGAGGCAGACGGTCGGACAGCGCCGCAACAAGCGCACTGTCCCCACCGGTGAGAACGCAGAAATCAGCCACCGATTTCCCTCGACGCATACTCCTCTCCCCCATTTCGTCCGTATTCAACGAGTTTTTGTCTTTTTCGCTGCTCCGACCACCGGATGTATACATAGAATTTGCCGCCAGAGCGCCTTTATTCAAGGCCTTTGTATCATTTCTTGAGCTTTTTGCGGACAAATCGAAAAGAGGGATATTCTTTCCAATCCGGTTATGCTATAATAACTGGATGACATTTACCGCCGCGGGCATAAATCAGGAGGCTATGTTGTGGTATCTTCCCGAAAAGGCAGCAGCGTATCTCTGCAGAAAATCCTCCCGCGCATCGACGCGCCGGCGAGCAAGGGGCTGACGGCCGAACAGGCCAGAGAGCGCCTTATAAACGGGTACGGCAACAGCGCGCCCGTCTCCGCCGAGAGAACCGTCACGGAAATCCTGCGCGACAATGTTTGCACATATTTTAACCTCGTCTTCTTCATTCTGGCTCTGCTCGTCGCCCTCGTGGGCTCTTTTAAGAACCTCACCTTCTTCCCCATCGTGCTGATTAACACCGCCATCGGTATCATTCAGGAGCTGCGGGCGCGGAAAACATTGAGCCGTCTCAAACTGGAGACGGAACCCAACGCCGTCGTCATACGGGGCGGCGAAGTCGTGACCCTGCCCGCCGATCAGGTGGTGCTGGACGATATCGCCCTCTTCTCCGCCGGCAACCGCATCTATGCCGACGCCGTCGTCGTCTCCGGCGAGTGCCGCGTCAACGAAGCGCTGGTGACGGGCGAGGCGGACGAAGTGGTCAAACAGCCCGGCAGCACGCTCCTCTCCGGCAGTTTCGTGGTCTCCGGCACGTGCCGCGCCCGGCTGGACAAAGTAGGGGCTGACGCCTACGCCGCCCAGCTCACCGCCGAGGCGAAAAAGCAAAGCCGGGACAATCAGTCCGTCATACTCAAATCCCTCACCCGCCTTGTGCAGGTCATCGGCTTTCTCATCATCCCCCTCGGAATTGCCCTCTACATCCAACAGTCCGCAGTTCTGGGCCGGTCGGTGACGGACAGCGTTGTCTCCACCGTGGGCGCCCTCGTGGGCATGATTCCCGAAGGGCTGTATCTTCTGGTGTCCATTGCGCTTACGGTGAGCGTCCTGCGCCTTGCCCAGAAAAAGACCCTCGTACACAACATGGGCTGCATCGAAACCCTCGCCCGGGTAGACGTCCTCTGCGTGGACAAGACGGGCACCATCACGGAAACGACCATGTCCGTATCGGATGTCATCCCCCTCGGTGACGTGCCCACCGCCGACATCGAGCAGCTGCTCTCCGATTACGCCGCCGCCATGGAGGCGGACAACGAGACGATGCGGGCGCTCAAAGTCCGCTTTTCCGGAAAACCGAGACGCCGTCCCTCGGCTGTGATGCCCTTTTCTTCGGAAAAGAAGTTCAGCGCCGCCACCTTTATGGGCGCAGGAACCTTTATCCTTGGCGCGCCGGAGAAAATCCTCCCGAATGCGGGGGAAGAAGTCTCCAGTCTCATCGCGGAGCACTCTTCCCGGGGCGGGCGCGTGCTGCTCCTGGCCCAAAGTGCCGGGGCGCTTCAAGACCTGCCCGTAGAGGACACCCGCCCCCTTGCCCTCGTGGTGCTCTCCAACGCCGTGCGCCCCGAAGCGCCGCGGACGTTTGAATACTTTACCAATCAGGGCGTCACAATAAAAGTTATCTCCGGGGACAACCCCGTCACCGCCTCCAGCGTGGCGCAGCAGGCGGGCATCCCCGGCGCAGAGCAGTATGTAGACGCCTCCACCCTCACCACGCATCGCAAACTCCTGCGAGCCGTTCAGGATTACACGGTGTTCGGCCGCGTCACGCCGGACCAGAAGCGCCGCCTCGTGCGCGCCCTCAAGGCCCACGGGCACACCGTCGCCATGACGGGAGACGGCGTCAACGACGTTCTCGCCCTGAAGGAGGCCGACTGCAGCATCGCCATGGCCTCCGGCAGCGACGTGGCCTGCCACGTTTCCCAGCTCGTTCTCCTTGACTCAAACTTCTCCTCCCTCCCCTCCGTGGTGGCGGAAGGCCGGCGCGTGATTAACAACATCGGGCGCAGCGCGTCGTTATATCTGACGAAGAACATCTTCTCCTTCCTGCTGACGATTTGCGCCCTCATTTTTGCGCTTCAGTATCCTGTCACTCCGTCGCAACTCATTTTGTATAACGCGGCGTTTATCGGTATCCCGTCCTTCGTTCTGGCTTTGGAACCGAACACGTCCCGCGTACGGGGAAAGTTCCTTGCCAGCGCGTTTTTGCGGGCGCTGCCGGCGGGCCTTGTCAATTTCCTTGCGCTCATGGCCCTTCTTCTCCTCACCCCGCGCTACGGCATTGCGGACGCAGAGTTGTTTACGATGGCCACATATATCATCGGCTTTGTGGGCCTTCTCATGCTCATCCGGTTGTGCCTGCCCTTTACTCCGCTGCGCATCGCCCTGTGCGTTGCGATGACGGTTCTGTTCTGCGGCGGTGCGGTGCTCCTGAGTCCTCTGTTCTCCCTCGCCCCTCTCTCCGGACGGGCCGTGCTCATTACGGTGATTACCTGCGTCGCAAGCGTTCCGCTGTTTGCCGCCCTGTCTCTGATTGCGCAGGTCCTCAACCAGCGCGCCCTCGCGCGGGAGAGTCGATCCCCGAGCCGCAAGGCCAAGAAAATCTTGCTTTAGCTTTTGCTATGTGGTAGGCTAAACACACCGCAAAACTCTCTACATTACGGTCTCCGTGCCGCCAAAAACGTGGCGCCTATCGAAAGAAAAGGATGATGACGCATGTTCCGCAGGAACAACCAACACCCCGCCGAAAGAGCTCTCACCGGTATCTTCGTGCGCCTCATTGGCTGCGCGTACCTCATTTACACTATCTTCAAGCTTATTTCCGCCCCCGCGGAGGACAAGCCCGCCCCGTGGGTGACGGCGCTGATTCTCGTTGTCCTCATCGGGCTGTCCGTCGTGGTCATCGGCATGACGATTCACGAATTTATCACCGGCCTGAAAACCGGCCGCTATAGACGCGGCTCATACCCCTCACAGTTTGCCGGAGACGCTGAATCGGAAAGCACCGACGGTGAGGCGTCCCCTGAAAACGCGGAAAACCTCCTCGTTGACGACGAAGCCGCCCCCTCCGCAAAAGAGGCAGACACGGGCACCGATGTGGCCGAGGCTACGGCGGATGAAGACGCGACCGGAGAAACGGCCGATGCCGCCTCCGCCGATGGCGACGGCGCGTCCGATAACGCATAACGATTAGACATGATAACGTAAAAAAGGATTCTTCTGCCCGGCTATCGGCGGCAGGGAATCCTTTTCTTCTCTCGAGGTGACTATAAATGACAGACCTTTCTAAAAACACAATTCACACAGTCCAAATCGAAGGGTACACCTCCGAAGGACAGGGCGTCGCCCATATCGGCGGGCGCGTCGTCTTCGTCAAGGGCGCTCTGCGGGGCGAGACGTGCCGCGTTAAAATCCTCAAATGCGGGAAAAACGTCTGCTACGCAAAGGTGGAGCAGATTCTCTCTCCATCGCCGGCGCGGCGCACCCCCGCCTGCCCCGTTTTCGGCAAATGCGGCGGCTGCGACCTGATGCACCTTGACTACGAGGAGGAGCTGGCCTTTAAGCTCCAGCGCGTGAAGGACGCCTTGCAACGTATCGGGGGGCTGGACGTGCCGGTTTCCGGCATCGTCGGCTCTGAGATAACGGAGCGTTACCGAAACAAGGCGATTTACAACGTGGGCGAGATAAACGGGTCTGCTGTCACGGGTTTTTACCGTGCCCGCAGTCATGATATTGTGGAAACGGATGCGTGCCTGATTCAGGCCGACGTATCCGACCGGGCCGCGGCGGCTCTGCGCCGCTGGATGAACCGCCACCGTATCCCGGCGTACGATGAGACGACGGGCAAGGGCCTCGTGCGCCATCTTTTCTGCCGATATGTGTTTGGGACGGGCCGGGCTCTCATCACTGTGGTGGTGACAGACAGACGTCTGCCGCACCTGAACGATTTAATTGACGAACTTCTCGCCGAATGTCCGGAGACGACGGGCATTGTGCTCAACGTAAACACCACCCGAGGCAACACCGTATTAGCCGGCGAATTCCACACCGTCTGGGGTGACGGGCAAGTGGAGGACACCCTCTGCTCCCTGCGTTTTTCCCTCTCCCCCCGGTCCTTTTACCAGATTAACAGCCTGCAAGCTGAGCGTCTGTATGAAAAAGCCGTGGAATACGCCGCCCTTACCGGCTCCGAGACGGTTTTAGACCTCTACTGCGGCACGGGGACGATTTCTCTTGTGATGGCAAAAGGGGCCGCCTGCGTCATCGGCGCAGAAATCGTGGAGGAGGCTGTTGAGGACGCCCGTAAAAACGCCGTGGCAAATGGCATCACAAACGCGGAGTTTATCTGTGCTGACGCCTCCGAGGCCGCCGCACAGCTGAAGGAGTCGGGTATCCGGCCGGACGTTGTGGTGGTGGATCCGCCTCGCAAAGGCCTTGCACCGGACGTTATTGACACCATCGGCCACATCGCGCCCGACCGCGTGGTATACGTCTCCTGCGACCCGGCCACCCTCGCCCGGGACCTAAAGCTCTTCCACGAGCGGGGCTACAAGGCGCAGGAGGCCACGGCTTTTGATATGTTCCCCCGCTGCACCCATGTGGAGACGGTGGCGTGGATGTCTAGAGTTGAGAAATAGCCGTGAAAAAACCTTGATATAGGCGCATATCAAGGTTTCTTCCGCAAGAATCACCGCTCTGAAATCGCCCAATCTTTACTTCGTGAGAATTGGTCGAAACGGGCAAATTTCCTTGTGTTGAGCGATCTAGTTGTCAGTGATCGACGAGTGGTCGATTTTGATGTTTTTTGAAAAATCCGAGGTTGTGTGGTCAGGATAGGACGGGCGCGGCCGCAATGAGTCAGGAGGGAAACGCGGCAAGTTCCGTTAATAATCCCTGTGACGCACTTAAACCTTGACCCTCGGTTTTGTCCAACGGCCGGACAAATAGAACGCAACTGCCACCAGCATAGCCCCCAGGGCTGCCAGAGCATAGGCAACGCCGATTCCGGCGAAACCCCAGTTTGTTAATCGAATGAATATCCAGGCCAGCGTATACCGCAATACCAGGGATGACATCACCCCGCACAGGAGTGTTATATTTGTATAGCCGGCCCCCATCAGGATGCCGTACAGCACGAACAAGACGCTTTCGAATATGTAGGATAACCCCACCCAACGGAAGAACGCCGCACCGACCTGTGCAACCGCAACGTCCGGAGTCATCAGACCAATAAGCTTGCCGGGAATTGTCCAGATAATACAACAGATGATCACGGTCACACCGATACCGACGCCGGCGCCTGCGCGTAATCCCTTCTTGATATTTGGGATGTTGTTTGCGCCTAGATTTTGAGCAGTCAGTGCCATCAATGCAGACATAATAGACTGAGGCGGCAGCGTCGCAATATTGCCAAGCTTGGAAACCGCACCGGAAGCGGCAGAAGCGGCCGTACCGAGCTCATTGATTAGCGCATTCACAAAAGCGAAAGAGAGAGAAACCAGGACGAGCTGCAAACAGAAGGGCAGGGCAATTTTCATCATCGATTTGATAAAACGCTTATCAATGGAGAAGTATTCAGCCTTAAACCGGATTAACCCCAGTCGCTTGACAAAAATTGTGGTCAATATAGCGCTGATGGTTTGAGAAATGATGGTCGCATACGCCGCACCGGCGGGGCCCATACCGAATCGGCCCACCATAATCAGATCCAAAACAAGGTTAATGACCGCACAGACGGCAACGGCAATCAAAGGCTGCACTGACTCACCGGCGGCACGAAGGATGGCACTATTGGCGTTGAAAATATAGACCATAATAGTCCCGATTGCACAAATGGTGAGATAGGCGACCGCACCGTCAAAAGCCTCTTCGGTGGTGTTCATGGCGCGAAGCAGCGGCACACGGAAAATCAGTGTAATGGCAGTCAAAGCCACTGCAATGACGAATAGTATGCTGAAAATGGTACCGGCGGCTTTTGTGGCATCTTCCTTCCGTTTTCCACCCAAAAGCTGACCAACAACCACACTGCCACCGTTGGTCATGGCCACAGCAATGACAAGAATAATCTGAGTGATGGCTCCACCAAGATTGACAGCAGACATACCGGCCGCCATATTATAACGACCCACAATGGCCATATCTACGAGACCATAGAGTGCCTGGAGCAGATTTGCCGCAATGACCGGTAATGCAAAGCGAATCAGCTTTCCGCCTATGCGTCCCGTTGTCAGGTCACGATAATTCTCATGCAAAGCGTTTTCCGACATAATAATCCTCATTCTGTAAAAATAATGAATTACTTATGATAAGTTACTGTCTATATTATCACATAAATACAACAATTGGAATCACAAAAATTAACTTTATCCGGATTGGGATAGGTCGCCGGTTCTCAAGGACTTGTATGTTACCGCCACCTTGGCAAAATAAAGACGCCGTCAGGCGTCATAACGAGCATCAGAGCCCTCCGGTCCTGAGATCTTTTTCTCTTCATACACGGTTATTGCTATTCTTATTGCGGCCGATGGCAGCGGTCAAAAACTGCATTCGACACGTTTCGCTCGCGCGGCTGATTCTACCGGCCAAACGCAGGTTTGCCTCTTCTCTGCGAGGCGGGATCTTCCGGAGCTTAGCGATCTCGTTAAGTACCTGCGCGAGGCGGGATACGAGTGTCAAAAATCTACCTGTGTCGGCATGTTCCCGAGAACGGCCCACGTTGAGACGGTAGTATTGATAACAAGAGTAAAAGATTGAGAGCGTTGAAAACCCTTATAT
>DUPW01000077.1 GCA_012838125.1 Papillibacter sp. | reverse complement strand
GCACTTTGTTAAGCGCCCTGTAAGCGACCCAGAACGGGCTCGAACCGTCGACCTCCAGCGTGACAGGCTGGCGTTCTAACCAACTGAACTACTGGGCCATATTGTGGTGGGAACAACAGGGCTCGAACCTGTGACCCCATGCTTGTAAGGCATGTGCTCTCCCAGCTGAGCTATGCTCCCGAGCGTGTCTCGTTTCGACTGCCGTCCCGACGACAATGACTATTATACATATCTGCCCTATCCTTGTCAACAGGTTTTTTCTAATTTTTCGAGACACCCTCGGAAGCCAATAAACCCAACATTTTGTAGCACTAAGCAGCATTTTTTACAATATATGCTATTTATTTTTTATTCTCCCGTGCGCTCCCTAAGCAGCTGAGCCGGGTCAAACCGATATATCCTGTCGCAGAATTGGCACGTCACTTCCACCGATTCGCCCTTTTCCGCCATTTCCCGCAGTTCGTTGTTTTCAAGATGGGCTACGGCCTCCAGCACACGCTCCTCGCTGCAGTAACACCGGTAATCAATCTCCTGCCGGGCGAGGATGCGGGGAGAAAAGCCCTCCAGTACCCTGTCAACGAGGGACTCAAGGGACTTGTCTTTGAGATGCGTCGTCACGGCGCCCGTTTCGGTGATGTTCTTTTCGAGCCTGTCCAGCAGAGCGTCATCTGCACCCGGCAGAAGACGCAGGATATAGCCGCCGGCGGCGAGGACGGACTGGTCCCTGTCCACCAGAACCCCGAGGGCCACGGCACTGCGGGTCTGCTCGCTTTCAAAGAAGTAGACGCTAAAATCCTCCGCAATTTCACCGCTGATGAGGGCTGTGCTGCCGATATAGGGCTCTTTGAGGTTTAGGTCCTTAATAACTGTGAGAAGGCCGTCCCGCCCCACGGCGGCGCCCACGTTGAGCTTTCCGTCTTCCCGCAGGGGCAGGTCGACGTGGGGGTTTTGCACGTAGCCACGCACGTTGCCGTGGCTGTCTGCCACGGCGAGGATGGTGCCCAAGGGCCCTCCCCCGTTGATGCGCACGGTGACGGACGCCCCCTCCCCCTTCATCTCGCTACCAATCATGGCGGTGGCGGCGAGGGTCCTGCCAAGAGCCGCCGTGGCCACGGGCAGGGTGGTGTGTATCTGGCGGGCCCACTCTGTTATATGGCGGGTGGAAACCGCGATGATTTGGATATTGCCGTCTTCCGAGACGGCACGAATCAGCTCGTCCATGAGATTATCCTTTCTTTATGCCGGTGGTTTGCGGGCGGCGAGAAAGACGCGCATGGCGTCCTCACTGGGAGGGTGCACCTCAAGGTCGCCGAAAAGGCGTATATCGCAAAAGCCCGCCTCGGAAAGCCGCTCTGTGAGCCATGAGGGCTCGTGGGCGTATTCAATGTGCTCCTCGCTGTGCCTTGCCCAGAGCTTCCCCTGCCGCGTGAACAGGTCGATGCCGTAGCGGCAGGCATTCTCCTCCCTGTCAAATTCTGCGCGCCAGACGCAGAAAATATCCTCCTTTTCGTCGAGAAAAACCTGCCCGTCCAGCCCCCGCAGCTTATGGGGGGTGTTGACGTCGAAAATCAGCAGGCCGCCCGGCTCCAAAAACAGGTGGATGCGCCGAAGCGCCGTCATGAGCGCATCCGGCGGGAGATAGTTCATCCCGTCCAGGGCGCACACAGCGGCGTCGACCGTTCCGTATAAGTCCAGCGCTTCAAGCCGCTGGCAGATAAGCAGCGGCATGGGCGCAAGGTCGCAGAGTTTGTTCATGGCCTCCGCGAGCATGTCCTCCGAGGCGTCGATGCCAATCAGATCGTACCCGCGCTCGGCGAGGATGTGCGTGAGCGTCCCCGTTCCGCAGGCAAGGTCGGCAATGGTGCGCACCTTCGCACCCATGAGAGCGAAGATTTCCTCGTAGAAATCGGCAAAGCGCTCATAGGGCACGTCCGGCGTGAGGGCGTCGTAATAGCGCGCGAGGGATGTGTATGCACTCATTTCGCTTCGCCTTGGTTTTTCCTTTCGTCAAGACGTTTAAAGGCGATTTCGTATCCGTCGGCTCCGTACATCAGGCTTCTGTTGACGCGGCTGATGGTGGCGCTGGAGGCCCCCGTCTGCTCAAGGATGGTGTTGTAAATATGGCCTTCATGAAGCAGCCGCGCCACGTGATACCGCTGCTCCATTGCCCGCAGCTCCGAAACGGAACAGAGGTCGTCGAAAAACCGTACGCACTCGTCGACCGTCTCCAGCGTGAGAATAGCTTCGTACATTTCTATATTGCGCTCTCTCTTTGCGTTCTTTAGATTTTTGTTCATAAACAACCTCCACCGTGTTGTAATAGTTCTCCACTTATATATACTACAACACTAAAGCGTTAAAATAAAGAGAAAAAAAAGAAAGTTTTAACCTTGCGGCGGGGATTTTCATATTCTAGGGCGAAGGGGCGTGAGATTGTATGGTAACGATAACACAAGGGCAACTCAAAAATGATCTTGAGTGCAACGGCATCGTGATGGTCAAGGCCACGTTCGAGTACCCGATCGTCTGCGGCACCACAAACCGCGCGGCACGGCGCATCAACAGCTATTACAGGCAGATAGCCAGTACCCTCATGAAACGCGCACGCAGCGAGCTGCTGCCCGCTGCGGCCGATGAGTACAAGTACGCGACGGAAAACGGCTACCCGTTCCGTCCGTACGAGACGATGATGAAATATACCGTTTCGTATAACGACAATGACATTCTAAGCCTGTACTACGACGTATACGACTACATGGGCGGGGCCCACGGCTCCACAAAACGCTTTGGCGATACGTGGCGCAGCTCAACGGGCTGGTTTTTGTGCCTCTCTGACTTCTTCCCCCGGGGAACGAACGTAAGGCGCCTGCTGACGGATAACGCCATCTTAATCGCCCAGCAGCAGGTGGCTGAAGGGACGCACTTCTATTTCGATGATTACCCCAAACTCATGCGCAAGCACTTTAACCGCTCGAAATTCTACATAGTCCCCGAAGGGGTCGCCATTTTTTACGACCAGTACGCCATCGCGCCGTACGTGGAAGGCATCCCCGTTTTTGTGTATGAGACGGAGATTAAAACGTATCCGTAAACCTAATCCTGACCGCTCATGAGTGCATCCTGCATCAGGCAGGCGTCCACATCGAGGCCTTTCGTCATGGCAAGGGCCTCGTTTATGTCGTAGTCCACAATTTGGTCGCCCCGCATGCAGACGATGCGGTTATACGTGCCGGTCAGGAGCAGCTCAACCGCCTTGTAGCCCATGCGGGATGCGGTGACGCGGTCCCGCACAAGCGGGGGCCCGCCCCGCTGGAGGTGGCCCAGCGTCGTCACACGGGTGTCGACGCCCGTGGCCTCCTGAATTTTCGCGGCCACCGTTTCGGCGGGCATGTCCGCCCCCTCCGCTACGATGACGGTAAAGTTCGTCTTTCCGGATAGGCGCGCCGAACGGATGCGGTCGGCCACGTCCGTCTCAAAGTCAATGACCATTTCGGGAATGAGGGTCACAGTAGCGCCTGTGGCGATGCCCACGTTAAGGGCAAGGTGGCCGGCGCAGCGGCCCATGACCTCCACCACGGAGCAGCGCTCGTGGGACTGCATTGTGTCGTTGAGCCTGTCCACCGCTTCCACAGCCGTGTTGCAGGCCGTGTCGAACCCGATGGTGTAGGACGTGCAGCCGATGTCGTTGTCAATAGTGCCGGGGATACCGATGACGGGGATTCCCCTGTCCGCCAGCGTCTGCGCGCCGCGGAAGGACCCGTCACCACCGATGATGATGAGGCCCTCAACCCCCATGAAGCGGCAGTTGTCGGCGGCCCGATTCTGCCCCTCCGGCGTCATAAATTCCTCACTGCGGGCGGTGTAGAGCATCGTCCCGCCGTGCTTGCTGATACCCGCCACGTGCTCCGCCGTCAGAGGGAGCATATCGCCGCTGATAAGGCCCGTATAGCCGCGCCGGATTCCCACGCACTCCACGCCGAAATGAATCGCCGTGAGCACAGCGGCCCGTATCGCCGCATTCATGCCGGGGGCGTCGCCGCCGGATGTGAGAACGCCGATTCTCTTTATCTTTTCCGCCATTGTGCTGTCCCTCCCTGGTTTTATCTGAAGGTTTGGAGCTCTACGTCCAGTAACTCAAGGCGCGTAAACGCGGCAAAATCCGGCGCAAGCTCCGACTCATGTATCTCCAGCGCCTGAATAAGAAGCGCGGGGTTGAGCGTCGGGTTCTGCGCGGAGAGGCGCGCTTCAAAGATCAACTCGCAGTCGCTTTGTGAGCGAATGTCAAAGGCTCCGATGCAGGGCGTGATGTTAAAATCCGTCATGCCCTTTTTCGTCTTTTTCGGGACAATCACTTCCTCCCGGGCGAAAAACGCCCGCAGACGAGCCATAACGTCCTTCGGCAGCCCCTTGTCGTACTCAAGGCGCGCCGAAACGCACACCCATTTTATCTCCGCAAATTTGCGGCTTGAGTCGTACGCCTGCAGGACGGAAACACCCTCGGGCAGCGCCGCGTTGAGGCGGCTTACCACATCCTCGGGCATGGGCTCGGAAAGCAGGTCAAAGTCGAGCAGCTCGCAGACGCTCGTTGTGCCCACGGAGAGGGGCAGCGCAAAGGCCATAATCGGGTGGGGGTTAAACCCCTCGGAATGGCGCAGGTGGAGCCCCGCCCGAAGGAAAGCGCGCTGGAATGTGCGCATGAGGTCAAGGTGGGAAATGTAAATCGCGCGGCCTGTTTTAGCAAACAGCAAGCGGTGTTTACTCATCGCAACGCCCTCCCCCTTTCAGAAGTGACGCCGCGCCGCACCCTGTGCAGGAGACGCGGCAGTCGGGCGAGATGACGCCCTGATGCGCCGCCTCCCATTCCTTGCGGAAAAACGCATGAGTCACGCCAACGCTCGTCACGCTCCACGGGAAAATCTCGTTTTCATCCCGCTTTCGTCCGGCGTAGAAGTCCGGGTCGATGTCCAGTGCGGAAAAAGCCTCCATCCACCGGTCGAAGGAGAAGTACTCCTCCCATGCGTCCAGCTTGGCGCCATTCTTCTGGACGCGCTCCAAAACGGCCCCCAGCCGCCTGTCCCCGCGGGAGAGGACGGCTTCGATGTAACTTGTTTCAGGGTGGTGCCAGTTATACGTGATGGCGCGGGATTTTATGGCGCCGCGGAGCAACTCCACCCGCCGGCGGTATTCCTCCATGGGCACCTGAGAAGCCCACTGGAAAGGCGTGTGGGGTTTTGGCACGAAACAGGAGGTGCTCACGGTGATGCGCACGCCGCGGCTTTTGTTCTTCGCGTGCTTCTTCCACGTCTGCAGCACTTTTTCAGACAGTTCGGCGATGGCGAGAACGTCCTCGTCTGTCTCCGTGGGAAGTCCCAGCATAAAGTAGAGCTTTACGGCACTCCAACCGCCTTCAAAGGCGATTTT
Source organism: Papillibacter sp. (assembly GCA_012838125.1). Classification (GTDB taxonomy): domain Bacteria; phylum Bacillota; class Clostridia; order Oscillospirales; family Oscillospiraceae; genus Sporobacter. Next base: position 2,898 of record DUPW01000077.1, on the reverse strand, counting down.
ACACGTCTCAATCAGGTCTTCTTCCGTCACGTTTTTGTTAATGACGTCCCGAAGGCGCTGGCTCCCCGCTTCCGGCGCAAAGGTGAGGCCCGTTTTCCGGACGGCCTGCACCTTTTCCATCAGCTCCACGGAGAAATTGTCCGCCCGAAGGGACGGGAGCGATAGGCTGACCTTTCGGGGCGTGCAGTATTCCAGCAGTGCGTCGCACAAGGGCCCTAATTGCCGGTAATCGCTTGTGCTGAGGGACGCAAGGGTCATCTCGTCGTATCCGGAAAACTCCAGTGCCTCCTTCGCCTGCTGCGTCAGAAGCTGGGCCGAGCGGGCCCGAACAGGGCGATAGGCAAACCCCGCCTGACAGAACCGGCATCCCCGCATGCAGCCGCGAAACAGCTCCAGCGCCGTGCGGTCGTGAACGATTTCCGTGGATGGGATAATCGTCTGCACCGGATACGGCGCCTTTTCAAAGTCCTCTGCGATGCGCTTTAAGACGGGATAGGGCGCCCCATCCCACGGCGAGATGGACGCAATGGTGCCGTCTTCCTTGTAGGAGACGGTGTACAGGCTGGGCACATAAATTCCCGGAATCTGCGCGGCGCGGCGCAGAAATTCCTCTTTTGAAAGCCCTTTGTCCCTTGCCTCGGTATAGACCGCAATCAGCTCAGAGTTGACCTCCTCCCCTTCCCCGACGATAAACAGGTCGATAAAGTCCGCCATGGGCTCGGGGTTGTAGGCGCAGGTACCGCCGGCGATGACGAGGGGCGTCAGCGCTGTTCTGTCCGCCGCCCGAAGGGGCACGCCGGCAAGGTCCAGCATATTGAGTACGCTGGTGTAGGCCATCTCGTACCCTAACGAGAAGGCGATGATGTCAAACATAGAGACGGGGTCGCCGCTTTCAAGTGCATAAAGAGGAATGCCCGCCCGGCGCATCTCCTCCTCCATATCCCCCCAGGGCGCAAAAACGCGCTCGCACCATACTCCGGGCATCTCATTGGCGATGCTGTAGAGGATGCGCAGACCGATATTGGACATCCCGATTTCATACGTATCGGGGAAACACAGCGCCACACGGGTGTGGACTTCCTCGATATCCTTAACGGTCTGCCCGTACTCGCCCCCTGTATAGCGGGCCGGTTTTTGAACTTTTTGAAGAATTCTCTCTAATTTTCGATTCATGGAACACTCCCAATATACTTTTTCTCATCGATTGTATACTATGCCTGCCCGTTTGACAATAGCTCAGAAGCAGCCACATTCCAACGAGTAGCAGCGAGATATTGACGCGGGTATGTATAAAAATGTATGCGCCCCCTGAAAGAAGCATTAAAATCAGAGCGCACCCCACCACGGCGGAGACCTTATCCGCCCTATCCTGCCCGAAGCGTGAAGCTATGAGGGCGTAGAGTGCCCGCCCGCCGTCTAAGGGGTAGATGGGCAGGATGTTCAGAAAAAAGAATAGGAAACTCACGCCGGCAAGTAGGTATCCGCCCTCGAAACCGGCGTACCGCCCGAAGGCCGCCGCGATAAATGAGAAGACAAGGCTCATAAGCGGCCCGGAAAGCGCCGCCATCACATCGGCGCGGTAGGGCATCACGCCCTCCACCCGGATATTGAGTCCCCACAGCGCGATTTCAAATGAGTCAATGCACAGCCCCAGGGCACGGCAGGCCAAAAAATGCCCCAGTTCATGCACCACCGCCGCCAGAAGCACGATGAGGGCAAACTCCACCGTATCAAAAAAATAAACGGCCGCGAGGGCAAAAAGCGCCCCACCGCCGATGCGTACTTTACCGATTCTCATGACCAGTCGAGGTAATACTCGGGATTGACGCTCAGCCCGCTGACTTTCAGCTCAAAATGCAGGCAGGAATCCGTCGCGTTGCCGGTACTGCCCATGGCGCCGATGCGTTGCCCTTTCGTAACAGGTTGTCCCTCCGAAGCGTAGACGGCGGAGAGATGCCCGTATAGCGATTCCACGGCGGCGCCGTGGCTGACCACCACGAACTTGCCCAAGGTAGGGCTTTCCCCCACGGCGATGACTTTCCCCTCGGAAAAGGAGCGGACGAGTGTCCCCTCCTCCGCGGCGATATCCGTCCCGTAATGAAAGCGCACCGTTTCGTCATCCTCGGGACTAATGCGATAGCCAAAGGAGGAGGAGACAGTCCCCTCCACCGGCTTCTGATAATCAAAAGGGATGGTCGGCATATCGTACGTCACGCCTGCAGGAATGGCGTAATCGGAGTAGGCCTCCTGCCCCTCGAGAAAGGCCGCCACAATGGCGTTCATCAGCTCCGTCTTTCCCGCTTCCTCGCCTTCACCTCCCCCGCTGTTTTGTTCGCCCGACGCGGCTTTTGCCACGTTATTGCTTTGGGCCATGGCGGGAACGGCGTTCTCCTCGTTTTCAACGGGTGCCACATCATCGTCCTCCGCCGCATCTTTCGTGGTAAAGGCGTTCGTAAAGGCCTCCGCGAGAGCTTCCGTGAACTTCCGCTCCCCGCTGATACCCTCCCCCAGCGTGGCGAGGGCCTCTTTGTAGTTGACCGTTGCGGTGATTTTCTCCCCGATGGTGTGGAGCACCTCCGGGAATACGAGCTTGAGGAGCACGGCCGCGATTAAGAGCACAAAGCAAATGGCCAGTTTAATCGCCTGTTTCCGTGCAATTTCATCTGTGCGCCGCGTGTATGGCGTGGTGCTTGAGCGTGTGCGCCGCCTTCTCCCGCGGTAAGATTTGTATCTTTCCATAAGAGCACCTCCCCCGGCATTTCCAGTATATTCTATTATGTACAGGCTTATGCTCTTTCAGTCTTTTTGGCAAAATAAAACCGCCGCATAGACCCTGCGGCGGTTTTTCATACTATATTAATATGGAGAGGCGCCAATCAGTACGGCAGGCGCGTGACG
>DUPW01000076.1 GCA_012838125.1 Papillibacter sp. | reverse complement strand
CAACATACAACATATAATTTTTATTGTTTGACTTAAAAAAGGCCGCTGTTATGCGGTCTTGAAGGTATTTATTGAGTTGTTAAGTGTCGAAAACCCGACCTGTACGAAATGAGCAAGCTGTATTATAATAATGAATAATGACGAAAATACGCACTTTACACAAAAGGCGTCGGTTAGCCGACTATCGGAGGTTTCTACATGGAGCAACGCCTGGGATTCATCCACGATAAAATCGAGATAAAAATTCTCATACTATTTATTCTCCGCCGTCTCCCCGAGCCCGTCACCCTCGACACCCTCGGAACCCTGACCCTCTGCGACGGAGGCATAACATACTTTGATTTTACGGAATGTCTGGCCGAACTTGTGGAGACAGGGCATATCGAAACGGACGGACACACCTACATCATAACGGAAAAAGGGCGAATTAACGGCGAAATCACGGAAAACTCCCTCCCCTACACCGTTCGCGCGAAAGCCGAGGAGAGCACGAAGGAACTGAGCGTGGAGCTGATGCGCCGGTCGGCCATCACCACCTCCCGCACCATCCGCCGCAAGGGGGGGTACACCGTTCATCTCGCCCTCTCGGACGGGGTCAGCGAAATCTGCGCCATCGAGCTCTTCGCGGCCAGCGAGGAGCAGGCCAAAGCGCTGGAAAACGGGTTTAGCGAAAACGCCGAGCGGATTTATAACGGGCTGATTAAGCTCATTCTCCAGGAGAAGTAAATCAGGATGACAAAACAGGCAGCTGTTAAGCTGCCTGTTTTTCGTGGGCGGATGCGCCCAACAATACTTTTAAGTATCAGAAGCCGGCAAGGATTACGAACGAAAAGCCGGCGGAAACGTCTTACGCCCGCGGATGGGCTTTATTATAGACGTCTTTGAGCTTTTTCTTGACAAGCTGCGTGTACACCTGAGTGGAGGAGATGTCCGCATGGCCGAGCATTTCCTGCAGGGAACGCAGGTCCGCCCCGTTTTCTAAAAGGTGCGCCGCGAAGGAGTGGCGCAGGGTATGGGGCGTGATTTCCTTGTTGATTTTCGCCTTTTCCTGATAGTATTTGATAATCTTCCAGAATCCCTGACGGGATAGCCGCTCCCCGTTCATGTTCACAAACAGGGCCTGTTCCGTGGGAAGGGCGAGGATTTTATTGCGCACGAGATGGATGTAGTTATCGAGGGCGCGAATCGCCGCCGGATAAAGGGGAATCATGCGTTCCTTGTTGCCGCTGCGGCAGGTGATAAGGCCCGTGGTGAGGTTCACGTCATCACTATTTAGGGCAATCAGCTCGCTAACGCGGATACCCGTAGCGTAGAGAACCTCCAGCATCGCTTTGTCACGGTAGCCTTTCATGTCCACGCAGCCGGGCTGTTCCAGAAGAAGCTCAACCTCCCGGCTTGTGAGAATCTGCGGCAGTTTTTTTACCGTTTTCACCGACTCCACGTTTGCAACCGGATTGTGGACCGTCACACCCGTCATGGTGAGGTAGCCGAAAAAGCATTTAAGTGACGCAATGGAGCGGGACACCGTGGCCGCGGATTTGCCGTTTTTCGTCATGGATTCGATGTACTCTTCGATAACCGTGCGGGTAATGCCGCTAATGTCGGCGCACTTCGAGCCAAGTGCCTGAGAAAACTGCTTGATATCGCGCATATAGGACGCGACGGTGTTTTTCGACGCGCGTTTTTCTTCCGTCAAATACGTCTGAAAGCTCTGAACCAGCGCAGTATCAAGCATAATGTCTACCTCTCTCTTTCAAAAAGTGATGTGCGATGCCGTGTGTGAGACAAGCCGTGATATGAGATACGCATCGGCCACCGCCAGCGCAACGAGCAAAATAAAGCAGGCGCCGCAGGAGACGAACAGTCGGCCGCAAAACGGGGGTGTGAGGGAACGCGCCCCTTGCGCCCGAATCATGCGTAATAGATAGAGCGATGAAGAAAACGCCAGAGCCGAAAGGATAAAAAAGCAGGGAATCGAAACGATGGCCGGTATCCCAAAGAGAGACAATGTAAACCCGATTCCCTTGACGCCGAGACAGCGCATGACGGCCGTAACGGAAAAACTCAGAAAGAATCCCCGGACAGCGGAAAGCACCGGTATAAGCAGTGGCCCCAATATGGAAAGACCAAGGAAGACGGCTGCGAGATGATATTTCACCGTTGAAAACAGCGCGGCAAAAAAATTAACCTGCGGCGCGTTTTTATACGTATCCAGAAACGCCGCCACATAGCGCTGCAGCATATCGCCATCCTGAAGAAGGCCCGCCGTCACGGAGCCGACGATGCTCCCCCCGATAAAAAGAACGCCGCAAAGGATGAGCCCGAAAAAATCCGACTGCGTTCCGTCCAGCGCCATCACTACAAAGCGTTTTTTCATACAATCACCCCATAAATCTTATGGGACAAGTTTTGAAAAAATGCTTTGCAACCCGTGCGAAATTAAATATAGTACAAAAAATGCCTCAAATCAACAGAGAAGCTGCAACTTGTGAATTTTTGTGAATTATGTTCATTTATTATGTATACCATTTTATGTCTACTCACTTAATCGTCTCGATTTTCGCATGACAAATCAACATTTTGTGCACGGCATTTTTATCCGCGACAAGATGTTGATTCGTCATAATGATTATGTAAACCGTCAATGTTGGCTCTTGGCCAACGTATGCGCAACTATGTTGCGTGTTAACATAACTTTTCGGGCCTTTTGGCCCTCATTTACGCCCGGCGGCGGGTTTTGCGCCTTAAGCTGATCATCACGCCCACCACGGCGCCGAGGGCGCTGGCCAGCCCCTTTGCGAAGGTGAAACTGCCGAGGACGGAAGCGTTGTCGTTAAAAGCGGTGCCCAGCAGGATAATCAAAAACAGCACCGCTGCCGTAGCCAGTCCCGTGGGAAGAAGGTGTGTTCCGTGGCGCCGCACGGCGACGAAGGAGCCGACGAACGCACCGAGAAAGGCGACCGCCACCGTGAGAATCATCATGTATTCCTCGGCCATCACACCGCCGGACACAGCGGCCGCCAACAGGGCAAAGAGCACGATTTCCAACAATAGGCCGACGGCGGCGCCGGCGAGGACACAGCGCAGCGCGATACGGGCAGGGCTTTTTTTCTCCTCAATTTTACGCATAGAAAACCCCCCAAGGCTAAAGTGATAGTTTGTACAACTATACTCTATTCGCCCGGGAGGTTCTAAATGCCTCAATCTCGGTTATTTTGAAGAATCCTCTTTCTCCTTCTCTTTCCCTACCGTTGAGATGGCCCACTTCGTCACCTGGATGCGTACCCGGTCCTCGCCCGTTTCAAATGTCACGGTGTCCTTCGCGATGTCGACGACTTTGCCGAGCATACCGCCAATGGTCGTAATCTCATCTCCCACGGAAAGGCTGTCGCGCATCTCCTGCAGCTTCTTCTTCTTCTTATTCTCGGGGCGAATCATAAAGAAGTAGAAGACAGCAACAAGTGCGACAATCATAATCACCATAGAGATCGTGCTTGACTGTCCTGTGTTAGGCATAATTACCTCCGATAAACTTGATGTGAAAATTATACTTGTCCGACTGTAAAAATGCAAGTATTTCCTATATTCTTTGCGCCAGCAGGTCGGAATAACGGCTTCGGAACGCGGAAAATTCTCCCTTTTCAAGACTCTCCCGAATCTTCGCCATCAGTTCGTTGTAGAAATAGAGATTATGCAAAACTGCAAGGCGCAGTCCCAACATCTCCCCCGCCTTCATCAGGTGACGGAGATAGGCCCGGGAGAAGCGGGTGCAGGTGGGACAGCCGCAGCTTTCGTCAATGGGGCGCCCATCGTCCCGATACTTCTCGTTATTGATGTTGATGACGCCCGACCATGTAAACAGGTGGCCGTGCCGCCCGTTTCGCGCCGGCATGACGCAGTCGAAGAAGTCCACGCCCCGCGCAACACCTTCGATGATGTTCGTGGGGGTGCCAACCCCCATCAGATAGCGGGGCTTATCCTTCGGCATGTGTTCCTCGACGGTTTCGATAATCTCGTACATCTCCTCATGGGTCTCGCCCACGGCCAGACCGCCGATGGCGTAGCCGGGGAGGTCGAGTTCGGCAATCTGCTTCATGTGGCGCACCCGCAGGTCGGGGAAAATGGCCCCCTGATTGATGCCGAAGAGCATCTGCCCAGGGGTTATCGTGTCCTCCCTGCTGTTTAGCTCCGCGAGCTTGTCACGGCAGCGGATGAGCCACCGCAGCGTCCGCTCGCAGGAGGCGGCCACGTAGGCGTGGGGAGACGGAATTTCTACGCACTCGTCAAAGGCCATGGCGATGTCGGAGCCGAGGTTGGACTGAATCTGCATGCAGTCCTCAGGGGACATGAAAATGCGCCGCCCGTCAACATGGGAGGAAAAGGTCACGCCCTCCTCCGTGATTTTGCGAAGCCCCGCCAGGGAGAAGATTTGAAACCCGCCGCTGTCCGTCAAAATCGGCTTGTCCCACGCCATGAACTTGTGCAGCCCTCCCAGCTGGCGGATGAGCGTATCTCCGGGGCGCACGTGCAGGTGATAGGTGTTAGACAGCTCCACCTGACAGCCGATGCGCTCCAAATCCTCCGCAGAGAGGGCGCCTTTGATGGCCGCCTGCGTACCCACATTCATAAAAACAGGCGTTTTAATGACGCCGTGGGGCGTCGTCATCTCGCCGAGACGAGCCCGGCCTTCTTGTTTTATCAATCTGAACATAGCTACCTCTTTATCTCTCTAGAGTATGAGCATCGCGTCCCCAAAGGAGAAGAAGCGATACCCTTTTTCCACTGCTTCCCCGTAAGCCCGCAGTACGTTTTCGCGGCCCGCCAGCGCCGAGACGAGCATAATGAGGGTGCTCTCCGGCAGGTGAAAGTTTGTGACAAGGCCGTCAATACACTTAAATCGGTAACCGGGGTAAATAAAGGCGTTTGTAAAGCCCGCGTAAGGGCGAATCGTCCCGTCCTCCTCCGCCCGAGACTCCAGCGTGCGGCAGGAGGTGGTCCCCACGGCGATGACACGTCCGCCACGGGTTCGCGCGGCGCTAATGGTCTCTGCTGCCTGCTCCGAGATTTCGCAATATTCGGCGTGCATGACGTGGTCTTCGATGTTCTCCGTTTTGACGGGGCGGAACGTCCCGAGGCCCACGTGGAGCGTAATCGTCGTGATGACAACCCCCTTCTGCCGGAGGGTATCCAGAAGTTCTTCCGTGAAATGAAGGCCCGCCGTGGGCGCCGCGGCGGAACCGGGCACCCGTGAGTAGACGGTCTGGTAGCGCTCGGCATCCTCCAGTTCCCTCGTGATGTAAGGCGGCAGGGGCATTTTGCCGAGCCGCTCCAGTACCTGAAGGAAAATGCCCTCATACTCAAAGCGCACGAGGCGGTTTCCCCCATCCAGCACATCCACAACCTCGGCAGACAGGGCGCCGTCTCCAAACTCAAGTCGCGTACCCGGCCGCGTCTTTTTCCCGGGTCGGGACAGACACTCCCAGCACCCGCCGCCTAAGTCCCGCAGCAGCACCAGCTCAACAGCGCCCCCCGATACCCGTTGGCCGAGAAGCCGCGCCGGAAGGACGCGCGTGTCGTTCAAAACAAGACAATCTCCCTGACAAAGCAGATCAGGGAGGTCTTGAAAAACATAATGGGCCGTCGCCCCCGTATCGCGGTCAAGCCGCAACAGGCGCGAGGCATCCCGTTTTTCCGCCGGAGTCTGGGCAATCAGCTCCGGCGGAAGGTCAAACCAGAAATCGCTTTTTTTCATTATTCTATCGTAACTCCGGTGAAGTAAAAGGCGAGAATTTCACGATACGTCATGGAGTGGTGCAGCGCCATGGAGTAGGCCCCCCACTGGCTCATACCCACATTATGCCCGTGTCCCGTCCCTTTGATAACGAATATGTCCGAGGGCTCATCGCTGTCGCTTTTTCCGACGATGACCTTCTCCCCTTTTCCGTTGATGGCGTACACGTCGTTGCGCCCCAGAAGCGAGGCAAACAAATCCTTGCCGATGGCGTACGCCTGCGCCAGCACGGAGCCGAGGGTCCCTCCTTCGTCCACGAAGACGAGCTTGTCCCCCGTAAAGTCGTTAATGGTAAAGCGGATGGAGCGCACGCCGAGAATGGAGCGGACAATCTCCCCCTTCGTAAAGGTAAAGGAGCGGCCGTTTTCATCCTTGAGGGTGATTTTGAAGACGTTGCCGGTGGGCGTTGTCTCCGCAATAGACATACTGACAATTGTGCCGCAGTTGTATCCGCGGTTGCGGAGGCGCTGGGTGATTTCCTCCCGGGTGTAGGTGACCGTCCAGCTGTAGTTGGGAATCTGGGCCGCCACCGTCGCTTCGTACGGGTCCATGACACCCCGCAGATAGGGCACAGCGTTGGGCCAGACGTTTTCAGAGTTTTCGGACGAGCCGCCGTTTGAGGAGGAGTAGTACGCAACGGCGAGGCTGCCGTTATGAATGAGGTATTGGCCCGCCGTTTCGTCAACGGCACGGTCGGTGACGGCGTTGGCCTGCCCCGTTCCGCGATAGACCTGACAGTCCTCCGTTGTGCACACATCGAAGATGCCGTGTTTGCCCTTGTAGGCCGCCACGTATGTCCGGGCGCAGACAGCCTGGGCCTTGAGGGCCTCAAGAGGCCACGTGTTGGCCATCTCGTAGGGGAGAACGCCCTTGACGTAGTCTTCTATGTCCACAATATTGAGAACAGTCAAATCCCCGCCGCCGACGCGTATGTACTGAAACATCCCGTAGTAGCGAAACCCTCGGAACCACGTCTGAGGTTTCGTGCCGTCCGATGAAATCGGCCGGACCACAAGGGCGGAGCTGCTGCCGTTTTCATATTCCAGCAGGATTCTATCCGTCCCCGTGGCCACTACGACGACGGTGTCCGTGGTGCCGGAGGTGATGCTGGCATCGATAAAGCCGCGGGAGACGATGGCGTCGTTAGCCTCCTGCTGGGAGAGGTATTCGCCGACGCAGACGTAGAATTTTCCGAAGGAGTATTTGACGAATCCGCCGCTGTAGAGCTGCGCCTGGGCTGCCGCTTCGTCGTAGGTGGCGTAGGGCGTGTTGAGCTGTATATGAAAGCAGCCGACGACGACGGAGCCGTCCGTCCCAGCCACGTACTGGCCGTCTTTATAGACCATGTTCCGGTCCCGCAGCATGGAGATTTTCGTCTCCGACGTCTGGGCGCCGATGGGTACAAACTGGCGGTTTGAATCGAGCATGCCGAATTCATATCCGGCACCGCAGCCCGTAACATTCTGGAGGTTGGCGCCGGGCAGGGCGTTGGCGCCGTAGAATATGCCCACGATGACGTTGGAGTAGGCCGGCTGATACGCCGCCGAATGCGTCACAAAAAGCGGCAGCGT
>DUPW01000075.1 GCA_012838125.1 Papillibacter sp. | reverse complement strand
TTTCACCACTTGCCGGATCCTCTTTTACTGCTCTACCCCAACTATTGACATAGAGCCTTTATTGTGCGAGCTCTGTTACGGCGTTTTCGCCGGAGGAGGATACTGTGCGTCCGGCGGAGACGGGCGGCATCACCGCGATTTCGCCGGCGGCTTCGTCCGTTGTGGCTTCATCGTGGACGGCGTCTTCCTGTCCGGCATCACTGCGGGTATCTTTCTGTCCGGCTTCTCCGGAAGGGGCTTCGTCAGGCGGGGCTACTGGATTTATGAAAAAACCGGATTCGCGAAATCCCTTGATGACCACAAGAAGAATGGGCATTGCGAACACGCCCACGAAACCGAAAAGGCGCAGGCCAACATACATACTCACAAGCATGGCCAGCGGGTGGACGCCAATCTGCTGACCGATGATTTTCGGCTCTAAGATATTGCGGATGACGGTGATGACCACATAGAGCACAAGGAGCGAGATGGCAAGGCCGTAATTGCCTAAAATGATGTTAATGATGAGCCACGGGATTAAAACGCCGCCCGTTCCCAGCACGGGGAGGAGGTCGATGAGGGCGATGAGGGCGGCAAGCCCAATGGCGTACTCGATACCGAGAATCAGAAATCCTGCCGAGAGCTCCACGAAGGTGATGACCATCAGAATCATATACGATTTAATGTACTTGAGCACCGTGCTCACGAGGAAATCCTTCAGTTTATGCAGGAAGAGCGTGACACGTTCTGGGAGCCAGCGCTTTGAGTATTCTCCGATGAGTTCGAAATCCATGGCGAAGAACACGGTGGAGATAATCGAGAGGACTATCGTCAGGAAAATGGAGGGCAGCGCCGCCACCGTGACGGAGACGGAGCGGATAAGGGTGGATGAGAGGCTCGTTACAAGCTGGGAAATGGAGCTTGTCATGGAGGCGGTGGCCGTTTCGATGTACTGGGCGAGGGCCGGGTCGAGCCGTGCTGACAAGTCCTGCAGGTTCTCGAACAGCTCCACGAGAGACGGCTGCAGGTACGTGGCGTAAATCGTCGGTGCATTGACCACGATGGAGCGGATGTAAGCAATGATGCGCATGCCCACGAGGGCGAGCAGCGCCCCCACCACGAGATAAAAGAGGAGCGAGAGTATCAGTGCCGTCAGTTTACGGGGGGTACGCAGTTTTCGGGAGATGACGCGCACGGCCGGTTTCAGAATAAACGCAATGACAAGGCCGATGAGAAACGGCAGCACGAGCCAGAAGACGTATCGAAACGCCAAATAGATGAGGGCGACCACAACGGCATAGTACAGGACGCTGATGATGAAGCTTTTTCTGTCTTCTATCTTTTTGTGCACGCAGTAAACTCCCTTCCGTAAACATCAAGGACGCTATCTTTTGTGCTTATGCCCCTGAAATCCCATGAGGAAATGCGCTATATTTTGTACTATTATATCGAACGGGCGGGGCATTGGCAATAAAAACCGCGAAAATCTGCCGCGCGCCCCCAATGACCGTTTCCCTTTCGTACCATTGCCAATTCACACAGTTTTCAGACAGACAGGCCTTCTATGTTAAGTTATATACGAAAGGGCTTTCGAAGATGAGAGAATTTCGTAGTTTTTCGATTTTCGCAAACCCAAGGGCCCCGGGGAAGGACATCGCCGAATACCGCACGCTGGGAAAGCGCCGGCGCCCTTCGCATCACAGACAGAAAAGCACTACCCAAAATGACAGCACCCCATTTCGATACCGGCAATGGGGTGCTATTGAAAAAAGACGCACTTTTATGGTAGGGATGTGAGGGTTTCCCGGCGGTTTATCCCAAGAACTGTCGTCAAATGGAATTTAAGAGGACTTATAGGCAAAGTTTCAATCGGGGCTTCATCGGGATTCGTCAAGACTGAAGATTTCAAACAGCCCGAGGCGGTTTTCCGACAGCTCTGGTGTCGCGGGGACGAAGGAAAGGAGGGAAAAGAACCGGTCAGACTCACCCGTCTTCTCAAAAAAGCCGAGGTCCCCCGCCTGAGCGAAGACTTTGACGACGCCGCCGTTGGCGACGCAACGCAGAAACATTCCCGCATGGATTTCGCGGTTATTCCGGTCAACATATCCCATGGCACGCACCCCTTTGAGGGAGAGTATACCGGAAAAGGGGTGAGGAAAGTGTCGATTCGAGGAAAAAAGAAACACGCCCCCGAACAACGGGAGCGTGTTTTGCGGTTTTTAAATTACTTCACTGTGGAAAGCAGAGCCCGCTTGACCATGACTTTCGCCAGCTGGACTTTATACTTGTTCGCGTCGTAAGGCTGGGCACCTAACACCGCGTTGGCGCCGGCCTGCTCGGCGAGGGTTTCCGTAATCTCCTTGCCTGCAATCACCTCTTCCGCATCGTAGGCGCGGTAGGGGACGGGGGCCACGGCGCCCAGGAAGATTCGGGGCTTTTTGCCCGTTCTCACGGCGCAGTTGACCACGGGGAAGTCAATGGCTTTGCGGAAGGAGAACTTTATGAAGGCCGTCTTGCTGTCCTCGGGCTGTTTCGGAATGCGGATTTCCGTGATAATCTCGTCCTTATTCAAAACGGTGCTGCCCGGGACGCGGGCGTCGAAGAAGAATTCGGCTTCGATGACGCGCTTATTTGTGACGATTTCCGCCTCCAGTGCGCACAGTGCCGGTGCCACGTCGGAGGGGCTCACGGCATAGCAGCCGCAGTTGAGGCAGCGCATCGCCTCAAGGCGCGCCTCCTCGCGGGTGGGGGAGGTGGTGTCTTCCAGATCGATGCTGCGTTTTTCCGGATCAAGTTCCCGGATTGTCAGCGCCCGCTGCTTCATCTGGAGGGCGTCATGGTCGAAGGAGAGCTTCTTGTTGGGGTTTTCCTTCGGCTCCGCCGGCGTTGTGCTCAGATAGGCGTTTATACCGTTTGCCGCCTTGTGGCCGGTGGCGATGGCGCCGATAACCGTGCCGGGGCCGGTGGTGGCGTCGCCAGCGCCGAACACGCCGGGACGGGACGTCATGCCGGACTCCTCAACATCGATAAGGCCGCGGCGGTTGAGCTGAATCTGATATTTTTCATCGAGGAAGGAGAGGTCCACCCGCTGGCCCACGGCCATGAGGATGTTCTCCGCCTGAATGACGATTTTTTCATTTTCATCGTACTGTGGGTTAAATGCTCCGGTGCTGTCCCACGGGCTGATGCACCGTTTCAGCTCCATGCCTTTCACGATGCCGTTTTCCTCCACGACACGGGAGAGGCCCCAACCGGGCATAATGACAACGCCTTCTTCTTCCGCCCGGGCCACTTCTTCCGCGCTGGCGGGCATGCGGTCCCGGGGCTCAAGGCAGGCCAGCGTGACTTTTTTCGCGCCGAGGCGTTTTGCCGTCACGGCCACGTCCATGGCCACGTTGCCGCCGCCCATAACAAACACTTCCGAGCCGATTTTCCCGTCCATCCACTTCTTCACGTCAACGAGGAAGTCAAGGCCGAAGACCGTCAGCTCTTCGCCGGAGATGCCCACCACGGGGCGTTTCCACGTACCCGTGGCGTACAGGACGCTGTCAAAGCTGCGCTCCAGCTCTTCGGGCATAACGTCCTCGCCGATTCGGGTGTTCGTCTTAAACACGATGCCCATTCCCTCGAAGGCCTTGATGATGCGGCGGACCGTATCCTTCGGCAGGCGGTAGGCGGGGATGGCGTACATGAGCATGCCGCCGGCCTCGTCTTTTACATCGAAAACGGTGACCTTATTGCCGGCCTTGCGGAGATAGAAGGCGGCCGCCAGGCCGGAGGGGCCGGAGCCGACGATGGCCACGTGCCTGCCTGTTTCCGTCTCAGGCGCTTTGTAGAAACGCTCGGGGTTATCGAGGATATAGTCGCCCAGAGCCCGTTCCACACCGCTGATGAGGACGCCTTCGTCCACCTGGCAGCGGCGGCAGCCCTCCTGACAGAAGTGGGCGCAGACGCGGGAGGTGACAACGGGGATGGGGTTAACCTGCATAATCCGCTCGGCGGCCTCGTCCCAGCGGCCGTCCCGAATAAGGGCGAAGTAGCCGGGGATATCCGTCTGGGCGGGGCATTTTAAGGTGCAGGA
>DUPW01000074.1 GCA_012838125.1 Papillibacter sp. | reverse complement strand
CTTCCACAACTTTCTGTTTAAATTCTGCCGTGTATCGTTTGTTCGGCACTCCTTTTGGCATAAAAACACCCCAATCGTTATTCAGTATACCATACTGTCTAACAATTGGGGTGCAGTTCATTTTCCGAAGCCGGTTTTGTTTTTTCGTCAGGATTTACATGTACAGCCATGCGGGAGTATGGTATGATAAACCAGTTATTTCGCCAAAGGAGAGTCAGCATAATGGCCGTATTCTGGGAACTGATTAAAGCCGTTATCCTCGGTATCGTGGAGGGCATCACGGAGTGGCTGCCCATCAGCAGCACGGGTCATCTCATTTTAGTGGACGAGTTTTTGAAGCTGGAGGCCTCGGCGGAGTTTCGGGACCTGTTCCTCGTGGTCGTGCAGCTTGGCGCCATCCTCTCTGTGGTGGTGCTGTTCTGGAACCGTATCTGGCCCTTTAGCGCGAAAAAATCAAAGCGCGAGGTGCGCGGCACCTTCTCTCTGTGGCTCAAAATCGTCGTGGCGTGCATCCCCACGATTGTCATCGCCCTGCCCTTTGAGGACGCCATCGAGCGCCTGTTCTACCGCAACACCATCACGTCCTCCATCACCGTGGCCGCCGCCCTCATCGTCTACGGTGTGCTGTTCATCGTGGTAGAGAACTTAAACCGGGGCAAAGCGCCGCGCATCGGCACCCTCCCCGCCCTCGACTACAAAACGGCTCTGGGCATCGGCCTTTTTCAGGTCCTCGCCGTCATCCCCGGCACCTCCCGCTCCGGCGCCACGATTCTCGGCGCCATCCTCATCGGCACCTCCCGCACTGTGGCGGCGGAGTTTACCTTCCTGCTCGCCATCCCCGTCATGTTCGGGGCGAGCTTCTTAAAGCTGATTAAGTTCGGGCTTCACTTTACGGGCCTTGAAATCGCCGTGCTGCTCACGGGCACAGTCGTGGCCTTTTTCGTGTCGATGTTGGCCATCCGTTTCCTGATGAACTTCGTGAAAAAGCACGACTTCAAGGTCTTCGGGTGGTACCGCATTGTGCTGGGCGTCATCGTCCTGCTCTATTTCCTCATCCGGTACGGGCTGTAGCGCAGAAAACAAAGCGCACCTGCGGAAAGCAGGCGGGCACACTCATTTACATAAAGAAAAAGCGGCGGAACAGACAGTTCCGCCGCTTTTTCTTATTACTTCAGGGTGGCGTCATACACGGCGCGGTCGCCGCCGATAAACTTCGGGCGGGTGCGGGCTGCCGTTATGGGCGCCTTTCCGATGTGGGTGGTGGGAAGCCTGAGGGGAACGGCCACCTTTTTCAGGTGCATCCCGATGAGGGTGGCGCCGATGTCAATTCCCGCATCGGCCCGTATCTCCTCCACGGCCACAGGGTCAGGCATCCCCTTGTATGCCGCCGTGGCAAAGGAACCGCCCGCCTTCGGCTGCGGCACCACGTTCACAATCTCCGCCTGCGGCACAGCGCCGCGCTCGATAATGACGGCGCGGTTTAAATGCTCACAGCACTGAGCGGCAAGGTAAATCCCGCGCGCCTTTAACACGCCGTAAATCCCCTTGAAAACCGCCTCGCCGATTTCGGGGCTGGAGAGGCTGCCGACCTTGTGCCCGGCTATCTCGCTGGAGGAGCAGCCCACGATGACGATGCTCCCCTCTTTCAGTTTCGCCTCTTGGCAAAGCTCCTCCGTCAGTTGGGCGGCCTGCCGTGTAATCTCCTCAGGCGTTAACATAATGCAAGGACTCCTTTCCTCGCCTAAAATCAGGCTATGTAGTTTTTCAAATCGCTGTCCACGCCGCGGATGTGATTCACCAGCCAGTCCGAGACGATTTTGTTAATCTTAATCACAAGGGCGATGTTCACGCCGCCGGCGGTGGCCTCCTTCTTCAGCTTCGTCACCTGGGCGAGGAACTCGTCGTGCATGGCCTTATGCTGGACATATTTCGGGTACTTGATTTTCTGCTGGAAGGCCTCTTCCTCCGCAAAGTGCTTCACGGTGTACTCGGCCAGAAAGTCCAGCATCTTTTTGACTTCTTCGGCGCCTTTCCCCTGGGTGCAGGCCTCCTGCAGCTTGTCCACGTGGTCGCACAGCTCTTTATGCTGCCGGTCGATGGCCGGAACGCCGATTGCAAAACTGTCTCTCCAGATCATGCTAAGCCCTCCATACATTTTATTTCGCAGCGCGGACGCCGCCTTTTAATTTCTCTTTCTTATTTTACCCTATCGGCCCTGTTAGGACAAGCTAATACTTGCGATTTTCTTCTACAGCCGCCCTGTGGAGCCAAAGCCGCCTTCGCTTCGCTGCGTCTCATCAAGGTTAGCGCTTTCCACAAAGGCGCAGGCCAAAACGGGCACGATGAGCAGCTGCGCGATGCGCTCGCCGGCGGCAATGGCCTGCTCCTCTCCGCTGTGGTTGTGGAGCGGGACGAAGACCTCCCCCCGGTAATCGCTGTCTATGACGCCCACTTTGTTGGCCGGGGCAAGGCCCCGCTTTGTGGACAGGCCGCTGCGGGCGCAGACGAGCCCCACGTATCCCGGCGGAATCTCCAGCGCAAGGCCTGTGGGAATCATCACCGTCTCCCCCGGCCCGATGGCGCGCTCCTCCTCGATGCACGCCCGCAGGTCGGCCCCTGCGGCACCGGCGGAGCCGTATTCCGGAAGCGCGGCGTGGCTTTTCAGTTTCCTAACGCGGATAATCGGTTTTTCCATAGTGCCTCCACGGCGCCAAAAAAGCACGCAGGCGGGCGGCAATCCGCCCGCCTGATAAACGGCCTGACGCCTTTTATCGGTTAAGTATGATGTTATCCATCCCGTTCTGCTCGAACTCTTCGATGTATTCGTCAATCCGGCTGGCCAGTTCGCTGAAGTTTTCCGGGCTGATGGGCTCAAAGTCCATATCCCGGCGGGCCAGTTCCTCGGCCAGTATCTCAAAGAAGACGGTGTCTTCGTAGTCGGCGATGGCTTCGTGAATCCCGCCGTTTTCAAAGGCTGTGGACGGGACCACATGGCCGTCTCTGATTTCGTACAGCTCCGGCATATCCGCCTCAATGCAGTAGGAGAACAGCTTGCTTTCCACGTGGTCATAATCTTCGAAACGGTCGTTCCCCCGTGTGGAATTTAGGATCCAATTGCCGATATAAACCATATCGAGAAGACGCCTGAATTCCTTATCGCTCAGTTCAATTTTCATTTCGGACCCTCCCCGCTTGGTGATTGCTATGACCGTACTTATATTATAGCAAAGGGCCTTCAAAAATTCCACTGATAAATTCAAAATTCACTTGTTTTATCCGCCGAGATGGCATATCATAAGAAAGATACTTTTTGGAAATATACGAGCTTTTACCATCATCAGAAACGGGTCATGCATCATGAAACATGTATTAATTTCAATCAAAGGCTTCCAGTCAATCGACGACGAGGAGGACAAGGAGAGCTTCGAGCTGGTGACGGACGGGGAGTACGAACACCGGGGCGACAGCGCCGAACTGTCCTACATCGAAAGCGAGCTCACAGGCTACGCCGGCCTGAAAACCACCTTTTACGTGGAGCCGGACAAGGTCATCCTCTCCCGGGGCGCCGGCGCTCAGGGGGACATGGTCTTTAGTCTGGGTAAAAAACACCACTTCCTTTATGAAACAGGGTACGGCTCCATTCTCATGGGGCTGGATACCCAGAACATAAAGCAAAACCTCAATCCTGACGGCGGGACGCTGGAAATCCAGTACACGCTGGATTTTGACAATATGTTCCTCAGCCGTAACGCCTTTAGAATATCTGTCCGATAAGGAGGAAGCGACATGTACAATCTGGTCGATTCGGCAAAGAAACAAATCGACGCACTGATTGCCGAGGCCGCTCAGAAAGCCGCGGAAAGCGGGCTTCTTCCCGCTAACGTCACTCTTCCCGGTGCGGTGGAAATCCCCCGGGATCCCGCAAACGGCGACTACGCCGCCACCCATGCCATGGCGGGGGCGAAGGCGCTGAAAATGCCGCCCCGTAAAATCGCCGAGGCCATAACAGCTCATCTCTCCCTCGGGGGTACGTATTTCAGCCGCTGCGACGTGGCGGGCCCCGGGTTTATCAATTTCTTTCTGTCCGATAAGTGGTTTATGGACGTATTGGCCGCTGTGGAGACCGCCGGTGAAGATTACGGGCGCGTCGATGTGGGGGCAGGTCAGCGGGTGATGGTGGAGTTCGTCTCCGCAAACCCCACAGGCCCCATGACCATCGGCAACGCCCGAGGCGGCGTTTTGGGCGACGCACTGGCCGCCGTGCTGGACAAGGCGGGCTATAACGTCCACCGGGAGTTTTACATCAACGATGCCGGCAATCAGGTGGAGCTCTTCGGCCGCTCCATCGAGGCGCGCTATATGCAGCTGTGCCTCGGGGATGACGCGTTTGAATTCCCCGATAACGGCTATCACGGGGAAGACATCAAAGAGCTTGCTAAAATGATATACGACAAAGAGGGCAGAAAATACGTGGACATGCCCTCGGAGGAGCGGGTGCGTGCCTTCGTGGCCTTCGGCCTGCCCCACAACATCGCCCTCATGAAGCAGCACCTCGAGCGCTACCGCATCCACTATGATATGTGGTTCTCGGAAAAAACGCTGCACGAGTCCGGCGCGGTGGCGGAGACGGTTCAGCTCCTTGCCGAGAACGGCTACACCTACGAAAAAGACGGCGCGGTTTGGCTTAAAAACACCGAGCTGGGCGCCGATAAGGACGAAGTCCTCCGCCGCTCAAACGGCGAGTACACCTACTACGCCGCCGACATCGCCTATCACCGCAACAAGTTTATCACACGCAAGTTTGACCGGGTCATCGACGTCCTCGGCGCCGACCACCACGGCCACATGATTCGCTTTAAGGCCACGGCCACCTGCCCCGTCCTGGGCATCGACCAGGAGCGGCTCGATTTCGTCATCATGCAGATGGTGCGCCTCGTGCGGGACGGCGAAGTGGTCAAAGTCTCAAAGCGCACGGGCAAAGCCCTCACCTTAAATGACCTGTTGGACGAAATCGGCGTGGACGCCTGCCGCTTCTTCTTCAACGCCAAGCCGGACACGCACCTCGAGTTCGACCTCGGCCTTGCCGTCCGGCAGGACAGTGAAAACCCCGTCTACTACGTCCAGTACGCCCACGCCCGTATCTGCAGCCTGCTTCAGACCCTCGCTGCGGAAGGGCATACCGTTTCAAAAACGGCGGACTTAAACCCCGCGGTATTTGAGACGGAGCCGGAGCGGGAGGTCATCCGCCAGCTGGCCCTCCTGCCGGAGGAGATTATCCTCGCCGCGAGAGATTACGACCCCTCCCGCATCAACCGTTACGTCATCGAACTGGCGGCCCGGTTCCACCGGTTCTACAATGCCTGCCGCATCAAGGGCGAGGCGGAGGACGTGGCGGCGGCCCGACTGAAGCTGGCCGACTGTGTGCGCATTGTGATTAAGTCCTGCCTGTCTCTCATCGGCGTCTCGGCGCCGGAGAAGATGTAGGTAAACGCTCTCCTTGAGTATCCCTGCACCGTTGCAGGCGCTCTTCTGAGTGTTTCGATGTCGAAGGCAATCGCAAAAAGCGCTCTCGAGAGCTGTGCGGCGGAAACCGCGCGGTGCGATAAAGACAACAAAAACACCCGCTTGAGGCTTTTGCCACAAGCGGGTGTTTTAATTTTTGCGGTGTTTTCTGACCACAATTTTGCCTTCTCAGTCCATAGCAGGGTGTTTTTATTTACTGAAACCGCGTCTATTCTCTGGTGTTTGAAACACTTTTCAGCCCAAGGTTTTTCCTCAAAACCGCCGACGGTCAGAGGGCGTGAGGATGCGCCCTACGTAAACGGACGCTTCCCGCCGCGTCACAAGGCGCTCCGGATCAAACAGCTCAAGGGGGCCCACGGGCGCGAACACGCCGGCCCGCACCATCTTGAGGGCGCTGCTGCCGTAGCCGATGCCTTCCTTCACGTCGGAGACGGTCGTGAGCGGGTTAACCACGGGCAATGCCGCATCCGGCACGCAGCGGGCGAGGATATCCGCAAAGTGCCCGCGGGTGACGGGCTCTTCCGGCGCGTCAAACTCCCCCTCGCCGATAATCCCCTGCTCCAGCCCATAGCGCAGATAAGGCATATACCAAGGCTCCGCCTTTTCAAAAGCCCCGTCTCCCCCGAAGTAGACGTTGTGGAGCACGGCGGCAAGGCGCACAGCGTCCGCCATGGTGAGGTTTTCCAATGTCCAGCTCTGCACGGTGCGGCGTTTACGGCGGGAGGGAATGGCCCGCGCCTCCTCCTCGTCCGTAAAGCGGGGCATTTCGCCGCCGAACAAATAGAGGGAGAAGGGCAGTTTCGTCAGAATCTGCAGATTTTCAATGGAGCCCTGCCCTTCACCCAGCCGGGCAAGGCTACTTTTCGGCGCCGCATCAAATGGCGCCCTCATTTCCAGTACGCCGGCTCCGCGCAGCCGGGCGATTTCAGCGATCTCTTGCCTTTGGGGAGAGACCGGCGTGGTCTCAGCCGCCGTCTGCCCCCGGGGCAAAGGGGGCCGTATGCTGCGGCCGTGGGGACGCGTCTCCCCCGTCCGAGCCGGATTTATCGTGTTGGGTTCCCCATTGGACATCTCGTGCCCCAAGGCATCCCGGTCCTGCCCCTGTACCCCGCCGGAAGGCCGAGGGCCCGCAGGCGGAAAATCCAGCGGCGAAGCCTCCTCCAATCCCGGCGGGACGGGGTGTGCGCCTTCCGTCACCTCGTCAACGTGGCTTTCTGAGGAAGGGACGGAGGGCGGCTTCCCGCCTAACGGCGGGCGCGGCGCGGAAACAGGTTCTTTCGCTTCGCCCGCTTCCTCCTGCGGCCTAGGCGCAATTCCCGGCGCCACGCGGCGCAGGCTGCGGCCTAACCGCTCGTAGGCGAGCATCGTCTCCAGCGCCTCGCTTTTCGTCCTCTCCGGGGCTTTCCGGGCGCCAAGCTCCAGCTGATACGCCGCATCGTCCTCCTCGGCGGGTTTCCCCCCGTCAGGCGAGCGGGCGACATCCTCGTCCTCACTGCTTTTTTCAAAGGTGTCGAGGTTTAAAAGGCGCGGGTCTTTGAGCATCTCCGCCGTCATATCGCTTTGCTGAAAGCTGTTTTCCGGCAGGGGCATCACCTCCACGGGCGGCCCCGTCATCCCGCTGCGGTCGGCAATTTCCCGCACTTCCCTCACGAGGCCAATGGGCAGTATGGGGCGCGGCAGGCCTGTTTCCACTTTTCTCACCCCCGTCAATCTGGAATTTATATGGCAGAACTTCTACTCTATATATCGGCATGAAAACCCTTTCATACAGTCAAAACGCGGTGGAAATCGCCTCCACCGCGTCTGAATGTCGCTTCAAAAGTCCATTTATTTTCCGTCAAACAGCCCGCAGCTCATTGAGCACCCGGTCAAGCTTCTCCTTGGGATACCGCCCGTGGGCCTTCAGGAGCACATCACTGAGGGTCATGCGCCGGGCCATGCCGATGAGCAGGGGATTCATCAGTTCCGGAAACTCCCGGGTCAAAATCGCCTTGGCCTTGGGATTTTGGAGGATTTCCCCCACCTTGATTTGATTGTTTTTCAAATCCATGTATGTCTTCTCCTTCCCATAATGAGAGCGCTCTTCCTTTGTATTGTATGGGGCATAAGCGGAAAAAGTCCAGCTTCTTTTTAGATGACACGCCGATAACGCTTGTTTTACCAATTCCTTTGTTTGTATTGATTTAACGAAGAAGTCGTTGTATAATGAAATGGCTTTTCCGTGCTCTTTGGCGCGGGGTAAGGCCGCACTAGTCGGGGAGTTAGCGGTGCCCTGTAACCTGCAACCCGCTACAGCAGGGACGAACTCCGGCTCGAGGGTCTGAGATGTGACGTCCGCCTTTGGTAAGCGGTGTTGACGAATCGGTCCTGCGCAACGTGAAATTGTGAACCATGTCAGGCGGGGAACCGAGCAGCATTAAGCAAACCTTCGCGTGTGCCGCAGGGTGGCCGGTTCCGAGCTGGCTGCCAATGAAGCGGTCATATCTCATTATTCGACGGCCGGTGTGCGGTCTTGCCGTGTGCCAAAGCGGAAAAGCGTTGCCGCATACAATTGGTGTGCCGGCGTCATGGGCGTTTGGTCACCCGATGGCGGCGGCTTTTTCTATTTCCATTTAAGAAGTGAGGTGCTGGCTCGATGTATCAGGCGCTATATAGAAAATGGCGGCCCAGGACGTTTGACGACGTCACCGGCCAAAAGCACATCACGACGACGCTCAAACGGCAGGTTGAAAGCGGGCGCTTGTCGCACGCTTATCTTTTTGTAGGTACCCGGGGCACGGGTAAGACCTCCTGTGCGAAAATCCTCGCCCGGGCGGTCAACTGCGAAACCCCCGCGGGGGGCAACCCCTGCAACGCCTGCCCCTCCTGCCTCGGCATTTTAGACGGCAGTATCCTTGATGTGCTGGAGCTGGATGCCGCGTCCAACAACGGTGTGGACAACGTCCGCGCCCTGCGGGACGAAGCCGTCTACTCCCCCGTGGACGTGAAGAAGCGCGTGTATATCGTCGATGAAGTGCACATGCTTTCAACAAGCGCCTTTAACGCGCTTCTCAAAATCCTTGAGGAGCCGCCGGCGCATCTTATGTTCATCCTCGCCACAACGGAAATCCACAAGGTCCCCGCCACTATCGTCTCCCGCTGCCAGCGCTTTACCTTCAAGCGCCTTGCCCGGGAGGACATCGCCGCACACCTTCTGGACATTGCCCGGCGGGAAGGACTCCCCCTTACGGAGGACGCCGCCGTTCTGCTCTCCCGCCTTGGAGACGGCTCCATGCGGGACGCCCTGTCCCTTCTCGACCAGTGCACAGGCCACGAGCAGATTGACACGGAGGCTGTGCTCTCCTCCCTCGGCCTTGCGGGCACGGAGGACATCACGGCCCTGTTTCAGGCCGTTCTCGCAGGGGACGTGGCAAAGAGCCTTGAGATTCTCAACGGGCTTTACACAAACGGGAAAATTATCTCCTCCCTGCTGGAGGAGCTCTCCGCCCTCGTGCGGGATACGCTTTTGATTATTCTGATGCCGCAGGGTGCGTCGGGGCTTCTCAGCGGCGCATACGACGGGGCTGTATTGAAGCACTTCGCCGGCAAAGTCTCCCCCCAGCGCCTGCAGCTCATGCTGGAGACCCTGCGGGACGCAAACCGGGCCATCGCTCTCGGCTCCAACGCCCGCGTGTCAGCGGAGCTCTGCCTGATGCGCCTGGCCCGCCCCGAACTGCTGACGGGGGACGTCTCAGCCCTGACAGCGCGGATTGCGGAGCTTGAAAAGCGGCTTGAGGGTGCGGCAGTTCACCGTACCGCCTCCCCTCAGAAAAAGGCATCACCGGCCCGTGAAGGTTCAGGGGCTTTAGATACCGCACCTGCCCGGGCGAAGACGGCGCGTTCCAAAAAAGCGCCGATTCCCATTGAAAAAGACGACGTTCCCCCCTTTGATATGGGCGACGCCCCGCCTGCGCGGGATGACGCACCCCCCTTTGACATGGATGAGATTCCACCCTTTGATTTGGATGATGCACCGCCCATTGACACGGGCAACGCACCACCCTTTGACGTAGATGACACACCCCCGTTTAAGCCGGACGACATGCCCCCTGCGGCGGACGACGTGCCCCCTGCGGCGGACGATGTTCCCCCCTTTGACGTGGACGACGCACCGCCCTTTGATGGGATAGCTGCACCCACACCGGCGGCGAAGGATGGCACTCCGGCACCTTCAAAGGCGC
This sequence comes from Papillibacter sp., assembly GCA_012838125.1. Taxonomy (GTDB): domain Bacteria; phylum Bacillota; class Clostridia; order Oscillospirales; family Oscillospiraceae; genus Sporobacter. The sequence continues at coordinate 5,245 of DUPW01000074.1, read as the reverse complement.
CTGACGCCGCCCCGGCCAAGCCGGCACAGGGCGGAAACGCCACATGGGAGGCGGTCTTACGCCTTGCGGAGGCGGAGATTGACATCCCCTCCTTCGCCCTCATCAGCGACAGCGCTCACGTAACGGCGTCCTTTGAGGGGAGCACCTTGTGCTTAAACGCGAACAACCCCTTCGCGGAGCAGCTTCTCAATCAATCAGAGATTCGGCAGACCCTCTCCCGGGCGGCAGAAAAGGTCACGGGCCACGGTGTGACGCTGCGCGTCACCTCTGGTCAGCCGAAACAGGCACCCGACGAAGACAAACTCGACCGGCTCAGTCGGTTTTCCATTTTCACCTTTGAATAACGAACGAGAAGGAGCGGATAGATTATGGCAAAAGGCGGATTTCAGGGTTTTGGAGGGCGCGGCGGCGGCATGAACATGAACATGCTCAAGCAGGCGCAAAAAATGCAGGAGGACCTGCTGAAGATGCAGGCGGAGATGGAGGAGCAGACCTTCACCGCTACGTCCGGCGGCGGCGCTGTGACGGCTGTGGTCAACGGCAAACACGAGCTGCTCTCCCTTGACATCGACCCCGACGCTGTGGACCCCGACGACGTGGAAATGCTCTGCGACATGATTAAAGCGGCGGTGAACGAAGCGATGCGCACGGCAGACACGAAGATGGCGGAAGGTATGTCGCGCCTCACAGGCGGACTGAACCTCCCCTTCTAACGTCTCTATGATTAGGGCTACGAAAATCCTGCCCATCGGTCCCGTCACCATTTCGGAGGAGGAGGGTGCCATAGTGGCCCTTGAGCTGTCGGGCGAAAGGGAGACGGAGATTTCCTCCCCCCTTCTCAAAAGGGCTTTTGCGCAGCTGGAAGAGTACTTTGCCGGCGCGCGGCAGGCCTTTGACCTGCCCCTGAGCCCTCTGGGCACGCCCTTTCAGCGGGCTGTGTGGAACGCTCTGCTGGATATCCCGTACGGTCAGACGCGCTCCTATAAGGATATTGCCCTTGCCGTAGGCCGCCCCAAGGGGTTTCGCGCTGTGGGCATGGCTAACAACCGCAACCCCATCTCCATTTTCATCCCCTGCCATCGGGTCATCGGCGCAAACGGCGCGCTGGTGGGATACGGCGGCGGCCTTGACAAAAAGCAGTTCCTGCTTAATCTGGAGCGAAAATACGCAGCTAAATAGTAAAAGCCCCTTTCGGATGCACCGAAAGGGGCGTTTTGCGTCCTCAGCGTTTTTAGATGCGCTGACGGTGAAGCCTTGCCGGAAAGAGGCTTGGTCAGCGTTTCTCATCCCAGCTGCACATCTACCGTCCCGTTCGGGAGGCGAATACCTGGGAAGTGTGTGGCGTTTTCTGCCCCATATGCCGCCACCTGCGCCGGCGCAGGGTAAACACAAAAAGCAGCCGGAACGAAACCGTTCCGGCTGCTTTTTAAGCACTCTTAAGGAAGGGGATTTATTGTCTCATTACATGCTCTCCTTTTCAGGGAGGAGCGTAATGGGATTGACGGGCTTGTTGTTGACGCGGATTTCAAAGTGGCAGTGGGAGCCGTTTGCCACGCCCGTGGCGCCCATGGTGGCGATGACCTGCCCCTGTTTAACCCGCTCGCCGGCACTGACGATGATGTTGCTGCAGTGGGCGTAATAAGTGTGGTCGCCGTTATCGTGCTCGATGATGACGAGTTTGCCGTATCCGCTGCCGCCCCAACCGGCACGGACCACAAGCCCGCCGTCGGCCGCAACGATATCGGTGCCCCGTTTGTTGGCAATGTCGATGCCCTGATGGTTGGAAGAGCCGAAGCCCGTTCTGCGGCCGAAATAGGAGGAGATAATCCCCTTCGTCGGCCAAATATAGCGGCCTGTAGACGCCGTAGGCGGCCGCTTTGCCGTTCCAACGGCCACGAGTCCGTCAACCGGCTCGCTGACGATGGCGGCATTGGCAACCCACTTCGAGTCTAACTCACCGTTGACGTACAGAATGTTTTCCGTAATCTCAAGAACGCCGTCCGCCCCTTGGAGGAGGACGACTTCCTCCCCTTCGTATATCGTGGGGTCTTTAATATAGTGCGTCTGGCACGGCACGATTTCTGTGTAACAGTCCTGCTGGACGATTTCAATCGTAAGGCTGTAAGGAGAGTTTGTGTTAGCGGGGTCAATCAGCGTGCGGAGAACATCGGGGCTTCGCTGAATATCCTCCCGGACGTACTCCTGCGTAATCACGACGGCCTGCCGGAGATCTACTTTAACAGCGTCCGACGTGGTGTACGCATCAAGCACGCTCTCCACGAGGTCTCTCAGCTGCTCCTCCGACTCGCCCGCGCCCACTATGGTGTCGTTGACTTTCAGCACGGGGAGCTTCACAAGCCCTTCGATGCCGCTGAGTATCGCCTCGGCCATTATGTCGGGGCTGTCCTTGGCACTTCCCAGGGCGGGGGAGACGAATATGGCCCCCTCGATGGAGTAATCGTCGCCAAAGGCCTCTTTAACCTTCTGCTCCACGTTGGAGACAGCGGCGTTAACTTCGCTCATGCTGCGAACGCTTCCCACTTCCGCACCGTTAAAGTACACGGCGTAAGCCACTTGCGTCTGAACAAATGTTACAGTCAAAACAAGAATCGTCAGGAAGGAGACAGCCGCCATGGCGATGCGCCGCCGCTGCTTTTGCACCTGCGAAACTGTCCGGCTGAAAAACGATCGAACACATAAGACGGGAAAACTGTCTACTTCGCCGGATTCCGGCTTGAGGAGTTTCACCGTACCACCTCTTTACAGTTTTTAACCAATCGGTAACACGACGGTTACCAACAGTTACATTTTGTAACCGTTGCCATAATACCCACTTTGTATTCGATTGTCAACTCTTTTTTTGAGAAGTTTTGTTAAGCGCAAAAACAGCCCGCCTGAAACAGGCGAGCTGTTTTGCGCCGAGTCGAGCTTTTGCGTGAGGATTTGACGGTGTTCCCTCCCTTCGCGACATGAACTACTCGGCAGGTCAAACAAATCACGCGCCGAAATTTTGTTACTCTGGAAACCGTGTTTTTCGGTGCGTGTTTGTTATAAGCCCGATTCCTCGAAGCACTTGCGCAGTTTTTCAAGGGCTTTTTTCTCGATACGGGAGACATAGGAGCGGCTGATGCCGCATAAAGCGGCGATTTCCCGCTGAGTTTTCGGGTACTGGTTGTTCAGGCCGTACCGCAGGGCGATAATCTCCGCCTCCCTCTCGGTGAGAACGCTTTTGATATACTTCTCCAGCCTCGCGCAGGTCTCACGGGCGCTGAGGTTTTCCAGCATATCGTCCTCAACGCTGATGACCTCCATGAGGGACAGAGAGTTGCCGTCCTTATCCGTGTCGATGGAGTCGGAGAGGGACAGGTCCCCCGCCATCTTCTTGATGCTGCGAAAGTGCATGAGGATTTCGTTTTCGATACACCGGCTGGCGTACGTGGCGAGGCGGACGCGCCGGTCCGGCTTGTATGTAGATATCCCCTTAATCAGTCCGATGGTGCCGATGGAGATGAGGTCATCCTGGTCGCTTGCCTGGGTATAGTACTTTTTTATGATGTGCGCCACGAGGCGCAGATTCCGCTCAATCAGGATATTGCGCGCTTCCATGTCGCCCTTCATGAAGCGCTCGATATACACCTCCTCTTCTTCGGGCGTAAGGGGCTTCGGGAAGGAACCGGTGCCGTCCGACATGCGGAGCATGAGAAACGGACTCATCAGTAACATGGCAAACGCAGCCGAAAGCATCATACCCACCACCCGATTCAGACTTAATACAGTGTATTCCGCTCTGTTTTGTCCTTATGCGAATTAAATCCACTAAATATTACAGCTTATCCCACTGCGGCCATGAGTGCCGTATTTTGCCCGCACCCTCTTGCGTTTTGTGCAAAGGGGTGCTATAATGGTTCCACAACTGAAAAGACGGTCTTCAGGGCAGGGTGAAATTCCCGATCGGCGGTAAAGTCCGCGAGCGCTGCACTTCGGGTGCGGTGCAGAATTGGTGAAACTCCAATACCGACAGTTAAAGTCTGGATGGAAGAAGACAGGGTCGGCCTTCATTTCGGGCCGCCTGCGTGTACCTGGAAGACATGTCTTTCAGGTCATTTTATTTTTTTGCAGGAGGTATAAAATGAAGATTTCAACCCGCAACCTTGTTATCATCGCTTTTCTCATCGCCATCTCCGTCGTACTTATCTACCTCATCCGCTTCCCCATCTTCCCGGCGGCGCCCTTCCTTGAGTACGACCCGGCGGACATCCCCATTCTCATCGGCACCTTTGCCTTCGGCCCCCTGGCGGTACACTTTGCACTGCCAGACCTCCTTTTCTCCCTTGCTGCTTTTCAGCACCTGTCGGTGGAAGCTTACCTCATGCTCCTCGCAGAAGATTTTTGAACTATACGCATACTGATTGTGGTAGCTGGCCCCTGGTGCACGCTCCATGATTTCTCTGCTCCTCTCTTTGTATATGGCATTGGCTCTGTCCCAGAGCTCTTCCGGTACGATGGCGGGTATGGTGGGATCGGGATAGGTGACCCACTCGCTCTCGTCCAGAAATACCTTTCTTTTTGTTCTGTAATCAATGGTCTGCGACTTGTTTCCGCAGTACCATCCTTTGTACTTCGGGTTGGTCAGAATGTGGCGGATGGTCGCCACGTTGAACTCGTTACCCTCCCGACTGGTGTAACCCATATCAAACAGGGCCAGGGAGATTCGTCTTACTCCCAGGCCCTTGTTCGCATACAGGTCGAATATGATACGGACTACCTCGGCCTCTTCCTCGTTGATGGTCATGACGCAGTCCTTTTTGTCATAGCCCCACAGCTTGTCATTGCCGAGGACGTGACCGTTCTTGATGGCCTGTCGGAAGCCGAACTTCAGTCGCTCGGACAGCTTTCGCACCTCGTCCTGAGCGACGCCCGCCATGATGACCAGACGAAGCTCACTGTCGGGGTCCAGCGTGTTGATGTTGTCGTTCTGGAACAGCACACCTACGTCATGCTCCAACAGCTCCTGCGTGTACTTGATGCTATCCAGTGTGGAACGTGAGAAGCGGGATATTTCTTTCGTGATGATGAAGTCAAAGCATCCCGCTTTGGCGTCTGAGATCATCCGATTGAAACTATCCCGCTTCTTTGTACTTGTTCCCGAAATGCCTTCGTCTATGTAACCGGGTACGAACGTCCAGTTGGGTTTGCTCTGGATCAGCTCCGTGTAGTGCTGGACCTGATTTTCCAGAGAGTTGAT
>DUPW01000073.1 GCA_012838125.1 Papillibacter sp. | reverse complement strand
TCCGGATAACACGCCTTGTTGCGCCCCACTGACTTGCTCAGGCCCTGCTTTCGGCGCTTTCGCGGACCGACTTTGTTTTTTCGCTGAAAACGGCAGATACTATAGGAAACTTCTTTTAAGGAGCCGTTATGCCCGACTACACCACGCCCGAACAGATTGAAGAGATGCAAAACGCCCTCGCCCGGGAGCGGGAGCGCATCCGCTGCGGCGCACCCCGCTGCAGCCGCCGCGCTCTTATCTCCCGCATCGCCTTCGGCGCGCTGGCGGCACTGCTTATCGCTTGCCTTGCCTCGGTATACGTGACGAAAAGCCGGGGCGAGGTGCCGAACGTATTTGGACTGTACCTCTTTTCCATCGAATCGGGGAGCATGGAGCCCACTCTGGGCATCGGTGCCGTCATTTTAAGCCGTGCCCCACGGGATGCCGCGGCGCTGAATGAGGGGGACATCGTCACATTCCGCACCACATCGGGGGATATCGTCACCCACCGCATCATCGCCGTAAACCGCCACAGCGCCGCCGTGTCCTACACAACAAAGGGCGACAATCCCGTAAGCTCCCCCGACCCGGAACCTCTCACTCCCGAGCGGGTCATCGCTCTGTTCGTTCTCAGAATCCCGCTCACCTAATGGAAAGGCGTTTTCTATGTCACACACCGGCGACACGGCCATGACAACGGTCCTGATGGAAAACCTCACCTCCGCCGAACACGCAGTGCGCGGCGACAACCCGCCCCAGCGCATATTGAAGGACATAAGCCTGAAAATGACGGCAGGGGAGGTGTGGTCCGTCAGCGCGCCGAAGGCCTTTGAAATCCGCCTGCTCCTTGAAATCATGGGCAACATTCGCCCCTACGAGTCGGGGCGGTGCGTGCTGGTGGAGCGGGGCATGATACGGCGCAAGCGGCGGCTTTTGCGCCACGTCTTTTACGTGGGCGCAACGGATATGTTCTACGGCACCATGACGGCCCTTGAACACCTCATGCTCTTTTTCCCCCACGCTCCCACGGCCCTCGGCCGGCTCAATGCGCAGGCGTGCCTGCTGGAGGAGCTGCTTGCCCACGAGCTTGGCCACATCGCCCTCACCCGCATTGACCGGCTCGCATCGGCGGACAAAATTGCCCTCGCCCTCTTTGCCGCCACCATGAGCGACAGCGCCCTCGTTATCGTCAATCTCCCTGAAATCCCGCCGGAAGACCGCCTGCTCCCCGCCTTCTCTGCCCTCTCCCGCACCCTGCGAAAGGGCGGCAAAACCCTCGTGCTGGGGACGAGGGACCCGAACCTCATCGATGCCGCCTGCACCCACTCCGCCTTTCTCGCCGGCGGCAAAATCCTCTATCAGGGAAAGACGGAAACCCTTCTTAACACCTTAGACCCCGTTCTCCTCACCCTGCGGGGCACAGGCCTCGACGCATTAGAAGCGCGCCTGTCCCCCCTCCCCCCGGGCTACAGCTTCCAGCGGGCAGAGGATACGCTCCACATCCTCTGCCGCCCGCCGGAGAAAGGGGACCTGGAGATGCTGTATAAAATGATTGCAGAGACGGGCATCGTCCCTACAGCGGTGGAAGTCCACCGTAAAAACGCGGCAAACGCCTTTAAGGAGCTCCTTAAACAGCATGATTTACAAGACGACCTTCTTCCGTAAGCAACTGCGTCAGGCCTACGCTGACGGCCGCACCGGCATCCGCCGTCAGGGGGGCTTTGCGCTGTTTTCGGGGCTTGTGTCCTTTGCCGTCTATTTCGTGCTGCAGACCCTCCGGCGCAGCGTCCTTGCCGACGCGGTGCCACACATTCTCCAGAAGAGCTACTTTTCAACGGTGTTCCTGTATATCCACCTCTCCGTGGCCCTCATGACGGCCTATTTCCTCCTCTACTTCGAGCACATTTTCTTCACGGATATCCGGCGCAATATATGGTACATGCTCATCCAACTGGGTCATTCCCCCTTGAAGCTGACCTTTCAGAAAATGCTGGCGTGGCTGAGCAGTACGGCGGCGATGTACACTTTGGGCTTTGTGTTTGTGGTCCTGCTCACGGGACTTTTGCGTTTTACCTTCGTGCCGGCGTATCTGCCGGGGCTGTATCTATCAGGCCTTGCTGACGTCATTCTCATGGGCGCCTTGATGATGACCCTGTCCCTCACCGTCTCCACCACGGCAGGCGCCCGGGGGTATACCCTCCTGTTCTTTGCGGCGCTGTACGGACTGAAGGCCGTCACGGGGTTTTACACGGTTCTCTCAAACCGGGCGGCGATGCAGAACCTGCAGAGTATCTTCGACCCGTCCCGCAGCGTGTACATGCTCCTGTGCGCCGTGCTGCTGATTTTTCTCGCCTTCACCGGCGTCATATCCGCCCGCCGGCTCTCGCAGTACTACGTCACGCCCGGCCACGGCTACGGCCCTCTCCCGCCGGATACGCGCATTATCATCCCCTCCCAGAGCACCGCCGCCCCTGCACGGCCCCGTCGCGGCCTTCTCTTAAACGCGGCGATAACGGCCCTGCTCGTCATTGTGATGACGGCGGCGCTTCTGTTTAACGTGTTCGTGATTCTGCTTGCCGTATCTAAACCGGGTCAGGAGCTGACAGTGCGGGGCGTTATCCCGTATATTTTCCAGTCGGAGACCATGCAACCGGAGATAGAATATAACGATCTCGCCTGCTTTCAGCGCATCGACAGGCTCCAGCCCCTCCATGTAGGGGACGTCGTCCTGTTTCAGTCGGACGGGACGGTGTATGTCGAGCGCATCCTCAGCATCCACGGGGAGCTTGTCACAGTGGATATCGACCACTACCCGCCCCTTGCCGAGACGGGGGCCATGCGCAAGACCGTCCTTCGGAAAAGCATATACGGGCTGTACGTGGGGCGCAGCCGGTGGCTGGGGGTGCTCATTCTCTTTTCCAACACCATCATCGGGCGGATTGTGTTTCTCCTGCTCCCCGCCGTGTTGCTCTTCTACCGCAGGCAGATACTCGCCTATCTTCGCAAACGCCGGAAGGTGTAACGCCCCACCTCGCCCCATCCTCCCGCGCGCGAAGCGTTTGAACCTCCCCTCAAAGGCATAATAACGGCGCGGATGCCCGCGCCGTTATTGAATATAGATTCAATTTATCTTTCCTGTCAGAATGGGGACGTTTTTCCGATTGCGTCCTGCTGTTATCGGCGCAGACGCGCACCTACTCCAACTCTTTCGCCGCCTCCTGAAGGGCCTCTCGCCACAGCTGCGCTGAAGCGTCACTGGGCATGCGCCAGTCTCCCCGGGGGGAGAGACAGACGGAGCCCACCTTCACCCCGTCCGGCAGGCAGGAGCGCTTAAACTGCTGACTAAAGAAGCGGCGGTAGAAGGTGTCGAGCCAGTGCAGGATGACCTTCGTCTCATACCGCTGACCGAAGGCCATTTTCGCCAGCATCAGAAGCTTTTTCGGCGGAAAGCCGTTTCGCAGGGTATGATAGAGGAAGAAGTCGTGCAGCTCGTAGGGACCCACGAGGTCCTCCGTCTTTTGCGCAATGGCGCCGTCCTCATCCGCCGGGAGCAGTTCGGGGCTGATAGGGGTATCGAGAACATCCAGCAGGGCATCGCGCACCCGCTTGTTCTCCGTCGTCTCAGCGTACCATGAGACGAGGTGCCGCACCAGCGATTTCGGCACGCCGGCGTTCACCCCGTAGTGGCTTATATGGTCGCCGTTGTATGTGCACCACCCCAGCGCCAGCTCGGAGAGGTCGCCAGTGCCCACCACGAGGCCCCCTACTTGATTGGCGATGTCCATGAGAATCTGTGTCCGCTCTCTAGCCTGCACGTTTTCGTACGTGACGTCAAGCTGCTCAGGGTCGTGTCCGATGTCTCGAAAATGCAGGAGCGTGGCCTCCCTTATGGGCACTTCCCGCTTCGTGACGCCCAACTCTTCCATGAGTGTTATGGCGTTTTGATACGTCCGCCCCGTCGTCCCCATGCCCGGCATGGTGACGCCCTCAACCGCCGCGGGGGAAAGCCCTAAAAGACGCATCGCCTCCACGGTGACGAGGAGCGCCAGCGTGGAGTCTAGGCCGCCGGAAATGCCGATGACGGCCCGCTTCACCCCGATTTTCCGCATCCGCTCAGAAAGCCCCGCCGACTGCAGGCGAAAAATCTCGTGGCAGCGGCCTGTTTTCGTCTCCCGATCCTGCGGGATAAAGGGAAAGGGGTCCACGGTAATGCGAGGCGTCACGTCCCGCTCCGGCCTAAAGGGCACCTCGATAATGCGGTAACTGGGAGTGCCCGCGTTTTCCATGAAGCTGTTTGTTTTCCGCCGGTCGCTTATGAGCTTTTCAGCGTCCATGTCGGCGTAGATGATGTTCGACTCTGCGTCGAACGCCGTTTCAGTGAGGATGCGCCCGTTTTCGGCGATGAGGCTGTGCCCGCTGAAAACAACGTCCGTGGTGGACTCTCCCAGCCCCGCCGAGGCGAACACGTATCCGGCGATGCACCGGGCCGACTGCTGAGAAATCAGCGTGCGGCGATAGTCCGATTTCGTGACGATGTCGTTGCTGGCGGAGAGGTTGAGAATCACGTTCGCCCCCGCCAAGGCGTGACGGGAGCTTGGAGGAATGGGCATCCACAAATCCTCGCAAATCTCCACGGCGAGGGTAACGTCCGTTCCGGAGCAGCGCAGGAGGATATCCTCCCCAAAGGGCACCTCCGCCCCTAAAAGGCGCACCGTTGAGCTTTTCCGCTCCCCCGCCGGCGCAAACCAGCGTTTTTCATAAAACTCGCCGTAATTGGGGATAAAGGTCTTTGGAATCACGGCCAGCACCTTCCCCCCATGAAGCAGAACGGCGCAGTTAAACAGCTGGTTATCCGCCGCAACGGGCATCCCCACGGCACAGAGCACGTCGCACCCGCCCGTGGCCTCTGCGATGCGCCCTAACGCCTGCTCTGCACCTTGAAGAAGCGTACTCTGCCCGAATAAATCGGCGCAGGTGTAGCCTGTGACGCTCAGCTCCGGGAACGCGACAATGCGCGCCCCCTCCTCCGCCGCTTTCAGCACGAGAGCGGCAATCTCCTCGGCGTTTTTCATGGGGTTTGCAACAAAAACGCGTGGCACAGCCGCCGCAGTGCGCACAAAACCGTACTCTCCAAGCTTCATGAAATCCCTGCTTTCCCTCTGCTGTATCTAATGGTAGTGTAAAGCCGCGCCGGCGATTTATGCGTCCGCCGTCATGAGCGCAAGCGTCAGCTCTGCGGCACGGGTCAGTTCCTCAACCGTTGTGTATTCCTTCGTACTGTGGCAGCGGAACATGGCGTTTGCCACCACAAGGCCTGTGATATTGTTGAGGGCCGGTTCGTTATTGTCGCTCCCGCCGAAGGTTTTAATGAGGGACGTGGTGAGTTTTATGCTCCGGCAGGCCTGCTCAAACCGGGTGACCACGGGGTGGTCCTGCGGCGTCTCGTAGGCTGTGGCGGCAATGGTTATCTCCGACTCCACCTCCGCGCCCACCGCCTTTGCCGCCCGCTCAAACTCGCGCACGGCGTACTGCGCCCTCTGCATGGCCTTGTCGTGCCGCAGGCTGCGCACTTCGCCCCGCACGATACACGTTTCCGGGACGATATTCGTCGCCTTCCCGCCCTCAATGAGGCCGATATTCACCGTCGTCTCCTCGTCCACAAAACCAAGTTTCATGCGGGTGATGGCCTCCGCCGCGGCGGCGATGGCGTGAACGCCCCGCTGCGGCTCAAACCCCGCGTGGGCCGCCCGACCCCGGACGGTGACGGTAAAGGTCACGATGCTGGGCGCAGCGTAGGCCGCAGTGCCAACGGGTCCCGCTAAATCAAGGACGTACGCCTGTTCGGACAGCACCTTTGAAAAATCAAAAACGCGGCTGCCCCTGCAGTAGACTTCCTCTGCCACGGTAAAAAGCACTTCGATGGGCCCGTGCCGCAGTCTGCCCTCAGAGAGCACCGTAAGCGCCTCCAGAATAGCGGCGACGGCCGTTAAATCGTCGGCCCCTAAGACGGTGTCCCCCGCGCTTGTAATGCGGCCGTTAGGGGCAAGAACGGCCCGTTTGCCCCGTGATGGCTCCACCGTGTCTAGGTGGGCGCAAAACATCAGAGGCGGGATGGAGTCATCCCCGCGCATCAGGCCGTAAATGTTGCCGGTAGTGCCGCCGATTTTGTCGCCGGCGTCGTCTTCCAGCACAAACAGACCAAGGGCGCGCATCCGCTCCATCACATAGTCAGCCATCTGGCGTTCGCCGTATGTGGGGCTGTCAATTTCCACAAGGCGCATGAACTCGTCCACGAGTCGAACGGGATTCGTCTTCATTCCTCCACCACCTTTTTCAAATTCTCTCTTCCTAAATCTGCATTAAAATGATAACATAGAACAATCGAAATGAACAGTCAGGAGGCTTAAATCATGGACAAAAAGCCAATTCATACCACTGCGGCGCCGGCTCCCTTCAGCCCCTACTCACAGGGCATCGCCTCGGGGCGGATGATTTTCACGTCTGGCCAGATTCCGGCCGACCCGGTCACCGGCGCTATTGTGGAGGGCGGCATCGAACAGCAGGCCCGCCGGGCACTGGAAAACCTCCGGTGCGTGCTGGAGTCTGCCGGCGCATCCCTAGACAGCGTTGTGAAAACCATGGTGTTCCTCAGTGATATGAACGATTTTGCCGCCTTTAACGCCGTTTACGCCGAATTTTTCACCGCACCCTATCCGGCCCGCTCCTGCGTGGAGGTTTCCCGCCTGCCGATGGATGTGCGCGTTGAAATTGAGGCCGTGGCTGTTTTATAGGCGAAATACACACAGATAAGAGAGAGAAACTTGTTTCTTTCCCGAGGGGGTATCATCCATGTCGGTTCAAAAAAGGGTCGCTGCGGTGCACGACCTGTCATGCGTGGGCAAGTGCTCGCTGACGGCGGCTCTCCCCGTGCTTTCCGCCGCGGGTATCGAGGCCTGCCCGGTGCCAACGGCGGTCCTTTCCACCCACACCGGCGACATTGCCGGCTTTACCTACCACGACATGACGGAGCAGATTCTGCCCATCATAAACCACTGGCTCTCGCTGGGCCTGACGTTTGACGCAATCTACACCGGTTACCTCGGCTCCTTCCGCCAGCTGGATATTGTCAGCGAAGTGATAGACAAGCTCCGCACGCCGGAAAACCTCGTCATTGTAGACCCCGTCATGGCCGACAACGGCAAACTCTACACCGGCTTTACAAAGGATTTCCCCGCCGGCATGCGTGCCCTTTGCAAAAAAGCCGATATTATCGTGCCGAACATCACGGAGGCCTGTTTCCTGCTGGATATCCCGTACCACCACGGCCCCTATGACGACGCTTTTATCGGTACGCTGCTCCACGGGCTGGCGGAGCTCGGCCCTAAGCAAATCGTCTTAACGGGCGTCTACCCGGACGACGGCCGGTACGGCGCCGCCTGCTACGACACGTTAACAGACCGCATCGACTACGCCCTCACAGGGCGCATTGACGGCATTTACCATGGCACGGGGGATCTCTTTGCCAGTGCCCTCACCGCTGCGCTCCTCAACGGGCGCACCCTTCCTGACGCCGCCTTTATCGCCGCAGAATTTATCTTTGAGAGCATCGAGCGGACGAAAGCGGCAGGCACAGATGTGCGCTTCGGTGTCAATTTTGAAGCGGGGCTCTCGAAATTCGCCTCGCTGTTTAGCGAGAGCGTGTAGCCGTTGCGGCGTGCGCCCGTGAAGCGCCAGACAAACACAATTTCGCATACAGGCCGCCGCCATGCGCAAAATCGAATACAAAAAACCTGTGAAGCGCACGCTTCACAGGTTTTGTTTACTCTTTACGGGCGTTTTCCCTCATGTCCCGAAGGAGAAAATCCGCAAGGGCCTCCGCGTCTCCCAACGGGAGAAGGGGGACATCGGTGTCCACCGTGACGTCCGCCATAACAGCAAGGCACTCCTCCGGCGGGAGGGGCAGGGGCTTGTTGTTCCCGCTTCGCATGAGGGCGATTTTCGGCCAGGGCCCGTGCTTGTATCCCTCTGTGATAATGACATCCACATCGGTAATCTGCTCAATCAGCCGTTCGATGGGGACGGGTCTGTTTTCCATAATGGCCGCCTTCGTGGCGGAGACGACAACTGTCACCGCCGCGCCGGCCTTTGTAAAGCGCCAGCTGTCCTTCCCCTTGCGGTCAATGTCAAACTCGTGGGCGTCGTGCTTAATGACAGCCACCCGCAATCCCCGGGCGCCTAAGGCGGGAATGAGCTTTTCTATGAGTGTTGTTTTCCCCGTGCCGGAATAGGCCACGATGGAATAGATGGGTATCCTCACTTCGATTCTCCTTCCCCGCGGGATTTGGACTGCTCTACATACGCCTGCTCAAGGTACGCGGCGAATTTTGCAACGGCGGGGTTTTCCTGATCCTCATGCCAGAAACACTGCAGTTCCTCCTGTTTGCCGATGGGATAGCACATCAGCTCACTGTGCAGGCTCATGCGGCTGAGCATGGTTGAGACCATGACGCCCTGCCCGAATTCCGTGGCCATATACGCCGACTCGATGTTCGGCGCGATGATAATCTCCGAGGGGGTAAACCCTAACTCCCGGCACTGCTTCCGGGCCCGGGCCCGGCTTTCTGAGTTGGACTCGTGGCTCGCCGCGGCTTTAATAAAGGGCTCCCGCTTGAAATCATCCACCGTGGCCCCTTCTTTGACCTTCGGATGGTCCGGTGAGACGAGGAGCACAAGGGGTGTCTCCAGCACCTTCATCTTGCGGATGCCCGTCCCCTTCGGGGCAAACTCCGCATAGGTGATGATGAGGTCAAGGTGCCGCGCCAGAAACAGCTCGATGAGCTTGTTTTGCGGATGCCGCTCGCCCACAAAGCGCAGGTCGTCGTTTTCGCTTTTCAGGCGCCGAAGGGCCCCGCTGATGCCGGAGGAAATCTCCAGCCACTCGAGATACCCGATGCGAATCTGGCTGTACAGGGCGGCGTAATACCGCTTCGTTTTCTCCGTCACCCGCTGGAACTCTTCCTCGAATTTTGAAAAGAGCTGGTAGTAAGACTCTCCCGCTTTCGTCGGGGCGACGTAATGGTGCGTGCGGATAAAGAGCTTAAACCCGAGGTCTTCCTCAAACTTGGCAATATACTTGCTGACGGATTGCTGTGTCATAAAAAGGCGCTTGGCCGTCTCCGTAAAACTGAGTGTTTTATAGAGCATTAAAAAACACTTGACTGCCGTTTCATTTATCAACTGCTTCCCGCCTTTCTTAGACACATTCCCATCATATTATACCGTTTATTCCGTCTTTTTGCAATTATCAAAGGGCGGCGGGTCACTGACCCTGCCGCCCTTTTTAATGTTGCGCTTAAATCATGGAGCCTATTTTTTCCGGAATGATGAGCTCCGCATCCGTTTTGGACACGACTTCCTCCACCGTGACGCCCGGGGCCAGTTCCTTGAGAACGAGGCCTTCCTCCGTGCGCTCGAGGACGCACAGTTCGGACACGATGACGTCCACTTCGTGAGCCGCGGTGAGCGGCAGCTTGCACTTTTTGAGGATTTTCGGGTTGCCCTTCTTGTCGCAGTGCTCCGTCATAACGATGACCTTCTTGGCACCGGCCACAAGGTCCATGGCGCCGCCCATACCGGCGGCCGTTTTGCCCGGAACCATCCAGTTGGCGAGGTTGCCCTCCTGATCCACCTCGTAGGCGCCCAGGACAGTGATGTCCACGTGGCCGCCGCGGATATAGCCGAACGAGGTGAAGCTGTCAAAACAGCAGGCGCCGGGGCGCAGCTTCGAGGGGCTGCCGGCGGCGTCGCAAACATCGTAGTCGATTTCTTCGCCTTCACCCGGGGCGCCGGCAAGGCCGATGGCGCCGTTTTCCGTGTCAATCCACACGTCAACGTCCTCGGGGAGATAGTCGAGGCATTTCGTGGGCATGCCGATACCGAGGTTCACGAGGTCGCCGTCATTAAAGAAACGGGCGGTCCTGTAAGCGATGAGATCTCTGCCTTTAATTTCAGCCATTTTAGTCCACCCTCCCTTAAGCCTGTACTACAGCGTCAACGAGCGCACCCGGCGTCATGATTTCGTCGGGGTCCAGCTCGCCCACTTCGACGATATGTTCCGCTTCAACGATGACCCAGTCGGCCGCGGTGGCGAACACCTGGTTGAAGTTGCGGGCCGTTCTACGGTAGACAACGTTGCCCATTTTGTCGGCCTTCCACGCGTGGATGAGGGCCACGTTGGCGCGAATGGGCTTTTCCAGGAGATACTCCTTGCCATCCACCTCAACAACCGGCTTGCCTTCGGCAATGGGCGTTCCGATGCCCACGGGGGTGAGAATCCCGCCGATGCCGGCGCCGCCGGCACGTACGCGCTCGCAGAGGGTGCCCTGCGGAACGAAGGTAACGCTCAGCTCGCCGTTAATGACTTTTTCGACTGTTTCTGTGTTGCTTCCGATGTGCGAACAGGTGATGTGTTTAATGCGGTTTTCGTGCACAAGCAGGCCAATGCCGCGCCCTTTCACACTGGTGTTGTTGGAAATAATCTCAAGGTCCTTGCTGCCCTTAGCGATGATTCCCTGAATCAGTGTTTCGGGAACGCCGACGTTCACGAAGCCCGGGATAAGAATGGAAATGCCATCGTGGATCTTTTCCATGGCGACTTCGAGGGACACGACTTTATCCTTCGGCAATTTCTATCTTCCTTTCTATGGCTTTGTACGCCGGTCGCCCCCGTAAAGGGGGCGGCAACCGGCGTGTTTTTCAATTAACCCTTAAAGGTCGGTTCGTAGGTCTTCTCGTCGCGCAGGCAGTTGCGCGTGATGCCGAGAATCTCACGGGCATCGTCCGCCGTGGCGATTTCGCGGCCGGCGAGCTTGGAAATCTCAACGGCGCGCTCAACGAGCTGCACGTTCGTGGCGATAACGCCCCTGGACAGGTAGATGTTATCCTCAAGGCCGACGCGCAGACCGTCGCAGCCCAAGGCAAGGCCGGCCAGCAGCATGGGCATGTGAGCCCGGCCGATGCCGGAGACGGACCAAGTGGAGCCTTCCGGAAGTTTGTTTACGAGGAAAGCGAGGTTTTCAGTGGTGCCGGGCATGGCGCCGCCGACGCCCATGATGAACTGAATGTGCGGCGGCTTCGGGATGTCCCACCTGTTGACGTAGTGCATCACGCTGTCGATATGGCCGGTGTCGAACACTTCAAACTCCGGCTTAATATCGTGCTTCACGACTTCCTGTGCCAGGAGATTGAGGAAGCGCGGGCTGTTTTCGAAGATGTAGGCGTTGGCCCAGTTGATGGTGTTCGGGTCGAAGGAGCACATCTCGGGCTTGAGGGCGCCCAGATGCTGCAGGCGCTTCACATCTTCGTATTCGCCGCCGGAGGTGGTGAGGTTAATGAGAATGTCCACACCGGCTTTGGCGCACTTTTCGCGGCAGAGCTCAACGGTTTCGGTAAACTTCTGCAGGCTCATGGACTTGTAGCCCACCTGCATCACGCCGTCCACTTCCTTGTCTTCGCGCACGTGGATGTGAGCGATGGAAGCGCCGGCTTTCGCAACGGCGACGACCTGATCGGAGATTTCCTCCGGCGTGTAGGGAACTGTAGGAGCCTGCTCCTTCTTCGTTCCCGCACCTAAGAGACAGCACTGAATGATGACTTTGTTAGTTTTAGCCATGGCGTCATTTTCCTTTCATAAAATGTGCTTAGACGGGATCGTCCATAAACTTCTTTGCGAGCTTAAAGACTTCAAAGAGCTGCTTATCGCGCTTGGCTAAAAGCTCCTGCTTGTCGACGTCCGTGTAATCATAAAAGCCCTTGCCGGTTTTCAGGCCCAGCTGGCCTTTATCCACGAGGTCAGCAAGCGTGGTGGGCATATCCACTTCCGGCGGCATGGTGTAGCTCTTGTTGCGGAAGTTGTTTGCCGTCATGTCGACGCCGCCGAAGTCGATGCGCTTGCACAGGCCGAGGACCACGGCCCGGGGGATAAAGCTGGCCTTAACGGCCTTGTCGATATCCTCCGGCGTGCAGTAGCCGTTATCAAGCAGGTAGAACACTTCCTGATTCAGGCACATCTGCAGTCTGTTGGCAATATAGCCCCGAATGAACTTCTTCATGAGGACGGCCGTCTTGCCGCACTTTTCCAGAAGCTCAACGGTGATATTCGCGTATTCCTCAGGCGCCTGCTCGGATTTGACCACTTCCACAAGGGGAATCAGCTGCGCCGGGGCGTACCAGTGGGCAATGACCATCTGGGGCAGCCTGTTTTCGGGAACAAGCTCGAAGACGTTCAGGGCGGAGGTGTTAGAGGCGATAATGCAGTCCGTGCCCAGACATTTGTCCAGCTTGTCGTACAGCTCCCGCTTGGCGTCCCTGTTTTCGACGATGGTCTCCTGAATGAACTGGGCGCCTTCCACCGCTTCTTCCACTGTGAGGGCGAAGGAGACACGCCCGAAAATCTCGTCAACCTGCGAGGCGGGAATCAGGTCCTCCTCGGCGAAGGTCTGCAGGCTCTTGTAGAGGGTCTGCTTGGCCTTCTCGCGGGTCTCTTCGCTGCGGGTCCACATCGTAACGTCATGCCCGCCGATGGCAAACATCTGCGCGATGCCCGGGCCCATGGTGCCGGCTCCGAGCACCGCAATTTTCTTAATATCACTGACACTTTTAATCATTTTGAAATCCTCTTTTCACTTTTTTGCCCCACAAGAGGACTTGTGGGGCAAAAATCATGCTCGGACGGTAGAATAAACAGCCTTAGAAGGAGCCTTCTTCCCAGGCCACCAGACGGACGAAACCGCCGTCGGCCATTTCGCAGCGGAACGGGAACGCGGCAATAATCATGCGGCGGCCGGTGATTTCGTCGACGTCGCCGCCGGCGTTTTCAACGGTGCAGACACCGTGCTGCATGAACAGTCTGTGGCAGGGCTCGTAGTCCGGGAAGTCGACGTCCGGATCTCTGCCCGTCGCCTTGCGGTAAGCGGTATCAAGCCACGGCATCTGCTCCTTGAGCGGATAGTGCCACAGCGGCGCGTCCGTGGCGCCCCACGTTCCGGTGATGCCCTTAATCTTCTTCTCGTGGATGAGCCACTTGGCAACTTCCGGGCCCATGCCGGGATAGTAGTTGAAGTACTTGTCGTTGTTGATTCTCCAGTAGTGGTGGAAGCCGGTGTTGACAACGACCCAGTCGTTCTCGCGGATTTCGAGGCCGTCCTTCTTGCAGGCCTTCTCGAAATCTTCGGGCTTCAGCTCATACCAGAGGCCGTCTTCAAAGCCGGTCTTCCACTTGGCCTCAAATTCGTCTCTGAGGTGGCGCATATCGAGGATAACGCCGGTGCCGACGCAGTACTCCAGGGGGATTTCGTCGAAGGAGTAGCCATTGCGGGCGCGGTCAACTTCTTCCTCGTGGAGGACGTGGTTCGGAGCATCCATGTGGGTGCCGGCGTGGAGGGTGCCGGTGTAGGTCATGGTGCGCTTATGGAAACGGCCGAGGTACTGTCCGCGGGGGAAGATAAGATCCTGACGGGCACCGGGGAAGGGCCACAGCGGCGTGTCAACGCCCCAGGGCTGGGACAGGTCCCAAATCTTCGTCATCTTGGTTCTGTCAAGGTAAAGCTTGCTCTTGTCCAGCGGCATGTATGCCATAGTAATTACCTCCTATTATTTGTAGCGGCGCAACGCAGTGCGCCTGCAGGATGTCCACCTATATTGTAAACCTTGGAACTGTTCCAAAGTCAAGGTCTAAGTGGCATTTTTGTTGAACTGCCCGGTGAAATCATATATAATATGCTCTGTAGCGAGCCGAACAACTACAATATTTATCTTTTTGTTTGAAATTTATTCATTTTTCAAAGCGGTTTACGGGAGGGGGAGCGTGTTTTGCGGTATAAGATCGGTGATGTGGCGCGTATTCTCGGCATTTCGCCTGACCTGATTCGTTATTACGAGGAAAAGGGCGTCGTCTCCCCTGATAAGGACCCGGTGAACAACTACCGCTACTACGACACGTGGGACATTAACTTCCTCATCGACTGCCTGTGGTACAAAAACTTCGGCTACGGCATCGAGCAGGTGGCCCACATCGTCTCAAACAGTACATACTCCGACCTTCTTGATACCCTCAAAACCCGCGGGGATGAAATCGAGTCCGCCCTGCGTTTTCAGCAGCTCCTTTTAGAGCGCATCAGGAAATACACGGAAACCCTCGACCAGCTTCGCAGCCACATCGGCAAGTGCGACATCCGCCGCAGCGTGGAGTTCGTGCGGTACTTAAACCGGTACAACACCATGTACGATTACGACGACGAGCTGCAGGCCGTCTCCCGTGAGTGGCTGAAATACATGCCCTTCTCCCGCCGGTACTTTGAAGTGCCGGAAGACAACGTCCTCGGCGAGGGGGACGATTACGCATGGGGCTTTTCTATGGCCATGCCCTACGTTGAGGAGTTTAAGCTGAAGATTCGCCCGCCTGTGACCTATATGCCGTCTCGCCTGTGTATCCACTCGGCCTTCACCAGCACGGGGAAGGACCGTTTCTCCGCCCGCCACTTAGACTTCCTCAAGGAATACGCCGAACAGCGCGGGCTGAAGGTGGCCGGGTGCGCCTTCGGCAATCTCGCCTGCAGCGTCATCGAAAACGGCGAGACAACCGGCTTCTTCGAGGTCTTTCTGCCCATCGAGGAGCCGTAACCCCTCAAAAATATCCCGCAGGTTCCCGCTTCATGTTATAACGAATAATCTTCGCTTCAGATAGAAGCGCGCCGCCGCGAAGGC
>DUPW01000072.1 GCA_012838125.1 Papillibacter sp. | reverse complement strand
GTTTATGCCTCTATGAGGTTTTCGGTGCGGCTTTGCAAGAAAGCGTGCATGGCGTTAAAGGTGGTGTCGCTGATGTCGTGCTCGATTTTGCAGGCGTCCGCCGTGGCGGTTTCCCTATCGACCCCGAGGGCCATGATGAACTGCGTGAGCACCTGATGGCGGTGAAAGATGGTTTCGGCGATGCGGCGGCCTTTTTCCGTAAAGGCGATGTGCCCGTCACTGTCCACGATGATGCAGGACTGGTTTTTCAGCCGCGTGAGGGCCCGGCTGACCGAGGCCTTCGAGACACCCATTTCATTGGAAATATCAACGGCGCGCACGAGGTTGTTTTTCTTGCCCAGAGCCAGAATGGTTTCAAGATACATTTCGCCGGACTCTTGCATGATGCACCCCCCGGTTACAGGTTTTATTCATTATATAGTTCGAGGAATTTGAAGTCAAGTATCCCGGGGGTAACTAAGCAAAAACTGCCGGTATATAATAGCATAAACAAACCGTATACCAACGGTTTGGGGTGTGTTGCTTACATTGCCGGTTGAGAAAAATGCGGAAAAATTCTCTTGACAGGTTGCCTATAGGTAACTATAATGAGCATAAAGAAAATGAATGCTTAAAGTCGCATTTTCTTGGAAGATGAGGCCCTAAGACAACACTTCGTTTTACGCAGCCCGGCGAGGAAAACACGATAGCCCGTCATCCATGATACGGGCCTTCGGTTTTACAGTGTCGGAAGCATCGCCCTTATCTTCATACCGGGCGGCAGCGTCATTAGACGTGACAGTGTCCGGGATTGCAATTTACGACGATATGGCTCAGAAAATCATGATAGATTTTCGATTGAGGAGGATACGTTAGATGAAAACGCTGAGGGACGTGGAAATCGGCCAAGCGGCGAAAGTCGTCAAGCTCCACGGCGAAGGCGCCGTTCGGCGCAGAATTATGGACATGGGTATCACCCGGGGCGTGGAAGTAACCGTCCGCAAGGTGGCGCCGCTGGGGGATCCGATTGAAGTCACCGTCCGAAACTACGAGCTGTCGCTTCGTAAGGCGGACGCGGCGATGATTGAAGTGGAATAGGCGGCTTTCAACCGATGCACATTTCGGGGAAACAGGTTTCCCCGCCTTTTTAGACACATTGGTTTGTCTAGGCTAACAGCGTAAGAAAGGATAATTTGTATGGAAATACGCATTGCTCTTGCGGGCAACCCGAACAGCGGTAAAACGACGCTGTTTAATGCGCTGACGGGCTCCAATCAGTTTGTGGGAAACTGGCCCGGCGTGACCGTTGAAAAGAAAGAGGGCAAGCTGAAAAAGCGCGAGGGCGTCATCATCACCGACCTGCCGGGTATTTACTCCCTCTCGCCCTATTCTCTGGAAGAAGTGGTGGCGCGAAACTACCTGATTGACGAGCGCCCCGATGCCATCCTCAATATCGTGGACGGAACGAATCTGGAGCGAAATCTCTATCTCACCACCCAGATGACGGAGCTGGGTATCCCCGTCGTTGTCGCCATTAATATGATGGACATCGTGCGGAAAAACGGCGATACCATCAACACAGAGGAACTGGCCCGCAAGTTAGGGTGCAAAGTGGTAGAAATTTCGGCCCTGAAGGAAACGGGCATCGAAGAAGCGGCGGAGGAGGCCATCCGAGCCGCCACCAACGGCAAGACGATTCCGCAGCACACCTTCTCCGGCCCCGTGGAGCATGCCCTCGCCCACATTGAAGAGGCGATTTTGCACGACCTGCCGGAAGAACGGCAGCGGTGGTACGCCATCAAAGTCTTCGAGCGGGATGAGAAGGTGCTTCATAAGCTCCAGATCCCGGAGGACGTCCTCAGTCACATCGAAAAGGACATCCGGACTGTGGAAGAGCTCATGGACGACGACGCGGAGAGCATCATCACCAACGAGCGTTACAACTACATAGACTCCATCATCAAGGCAGTCTATAAGAAAAAGAACGCCGGAGCGCTCTCCACCTCCACAAAAATTGACAAGGTCCTCACCAGCCGCATCCTGGGCCTGCCGATTTTCGCCGCCATCATGTTCCTTGTCTACTGGATTTCCATGGTGGCCGTGGGCGCTGCCGCCACAGACTGGGCAAACGACGGCGTCTTCGGAGACGGCTGGTACCTTTTCGGCATCGGCCGCGGGCAGTACGAAGAAGCCGCCGGCGCATACGGTGACGCCATAAGCGCCGTGAACGCCTTCTATGAACTCGACCCTGAAACGGAAGGCTTTGAACCCGAAGCCGCCCTCGCTGAGATGAAAGCGGTGACGGGGGAGACGGGCACGGCCGTCATCGAAGACGAGGAGACCCTCGCCACAACGGAGTATACCGTCTACTTTGACGCCCTCCCCGCAATGCCGGAGGAGGCTCTGGAGAAAAACGCTATCCTCGGCGTGACGTATCTTGACGCCGTAGCATACTTCGAGGAAAACGGCTTTGACGAACCCGATTCGGCGGCGTACGGCGTCTGGGTGCCGGGTATTCCGGTACTTGTGGCGGAGGGCCTGGAGAAGGCGGGCGTGGCGGAATGGCTCTCCGGCCTGATAAATGACGGCATCGTCTCCGGCGTGGGTGCGGTGCTGGGCTTTGTGCCCCAGATGCTCGTGTTGTTCTTCCTGCTGGCGTTTCTGGAGGCCTGCGGCTACATGTCCCGCATCGCCTTTGTGCTCGACCGCCTGTTCCGCAAGTTCGGACTTTCCGGCAAGTCTTTCATCCCCATGCTGGTGGGCACCGGCTGCGGCGTGCCCGGTATTATGGCCTCCCGCACCATTGAGAACGTCAAGGACCGCCGCATGACGATTATCACCACCACATTCATGCCCTGCGGGGCGAAAATCCCCATGATTGCCATGATTGCCGGCGCTGTCTTCGGCGGCAGGGCGTGGGTAGCCACCTCCGCCTACTTCATCGGCATGGCGGCCATCGTCATCTCCGGCCTGATGCTCAAGAAGACGAAGCTGTTCACCGGCGAGCCGGCCCCCTTCGTCATGGAACTGCCGGCCTACCACCTGCCCACACTGAAGAACCTGCTCCGGTCTACATGGGACAGAGGCTGGTCCTTTATTAAGAAGGCAGGTACGGTGATTCTTCTCTCCACTGTGGTGATATGGTTCCTCAGCCGCTTCGGCTTTGTGGATGGGCGCTTTGCGATGCTGGCGGAAGAGGAGCTGCACCTGTCCATCCTCGGAGTGTTTGGCAGGGCCTTTGCATGGCTCTTTGCGCCCTTGGGCTGGGGCAACTGGCAGGCAGCTGTGGCGACGCTTACGGGCCTTGCTGCCAAGGAGAATATCGTCGGTACGCTGGGTGTTCTCTACGGCGGCGGCGAAGGCAGCGTCTATCAGACCATCGCCGCGGCGTTTACGCCCGTCACCGCCTACTCCTTCCTCGTCTTTAACCTCCTCTGCGCCCCCTGCTTTGCAGCCATCGGCGCCATCCGCCGCGAGATGAATAATGCAAAGTGGACCGCTTTCGCCATCGGCTACCAGTGCGCCTTTGCCTACGCCGTGTCCCTCATGATAAACCAGTTCGGCAATCTCTTCGCCGGCGGCAGCACTCAGGCCATCGGCCTCATTGCGGCCCTCGCCGTCCTCGCCTTCATGGTCTATATGCTGTTCTTTAAGAAGCACAGTGAGACGACGACGCTGAAGTCGAAAATGAAAGCAAAAGCGTAAACTTTAAGTTGCTTTTTCAAGGGCTTTTGCATATAATATTAGAATAGCCTCAAGGGGGAGACGCAAGGGATGCTTGCGTCTCCTTCTTTGTCTAATTTGGGCGGATGCCCAGTTTCCCGTGAGGTGAAAAAGGGCGGGATAAGGCTTTCCCGAAAAGCCGGCACTTAAAGCTTCAAAATGCGCACGCTTGGGCACAGCTTTTTAGGCGCCTTTGAGGGATGGGCGGATTGGAAAAAGGATGAAAAAGTCTTGAGAAGATTGCCTTAATTTTGCCGGCAAAACATTCTGCAACTTGTCGAGAGTATAAAATTCAAAACGGCTTTTCATGCACTACTTGACATTTATAAGTTGGCAGATTAAAATGAACAACAGAGCTTACGGCGAAAAAGTGGTATTTTTTGCCAAACCATAGGGCTTCCCGATATATAATGGCGTCTATTTAAATAAGTAGCCGTCATTATTGTTTTATTCGGACGCCTACCCTGTTGCTTACGCTGCATTGAATGAAGAAGGGTTTGATGACTGTTGATCAAAATAGAGGGTATGAATAAGCACTTTGGAAAACTCCATGTGCTGAAAGATATAGACCTCCACATCAAAACGGGGGAGAAGCTCGTGGTAATCGGCCCGTCCGGTTCCGGAAAGAGCACCCTGATTCGATGCATGAACTTTCTTGAAAAACCGACCTCCGGCAAGGTGATTGTGGACGGCGTGGAGCTGACGGCCCCGAAGGCGCCGATTACGAAGGTCCGCCAGAACGTGGCGATGGTTTTTCAGAGCTTTAACCTCTATCCCCATAAAACCGTCCTTGAAAACCTCACCTTAGCACCGATTAAGGTGCAGGGCGTCGATAAAAAGCAGGCGGAGGAGTCGGCGATGATGTACCTCGACCGCGTGGGTCTGGCGAACAAGGCCGATGCTTATCCAACCCAGCTTTCAGGCGGTCAGCAGCAGCGCGTGGCCATCGCCCGGGCGCTCAATATGCACCCGAAGGTCATTTTGTTCGATGAGCCCACCAGTGCCCTCGACCCGGAGATGATTCAGGAAGTGCTCGACGTTATGGTGGGCCTCTCCCACGACAATATCACCATGGTAGTTGTTACACACGAGATGGGCTTTGCCCGTCAGGTTGCCGACAGAGTCCTTTTTATGGACGAAGGCGAAATCGTGGAGCAAGGGCCTCCAGAACACTTCTTTACCAATCCCACGAACGACCGCACCAAGCTGTTCTTAAGCAAGATTCTTAGGTAACTTAAGACGCCGTCTCGACGTAAGTCGCACATAATGCGCGTTTGAGGCGGGTGCTTAGGGAGCCTAATGGTCTGGCACTGCTATCGATGAGAAAGGGATGAATTTAACATGAAGAAAACGATCAGTATTCTCCTTGCACTTATGCTTCTGTTTGCCCTCGTCGCCTGCGGCGGCGGCACGAAGCAGCCCGATCCCACGCCCACATCTACCGGGCAGGGCGGCGAAGGCGGCGACAAGCTGCCGGCTCAGGTTCAGGCCATCGTTGACCGCGGCACCCTTCGTGTCGGCGTGAAGGTGGACGTTCCCGGCTTTGGTTTCCAGAACCCCGATACGGGCGAAATGGAAGGCATCGAAATCGACATCGCGAGAGAACTCGCCAAGAGACTCCTCGGCGACGAAACCAAAATCTCAACCACGGGTGTGACGGCGCAGACCCGCGGTCCGCTGCTTGACAACAACGAAGTGGACATGATTATCGCCACCTTCACTATCACGGAAGAGCGCAAGCAGTCCTTTAACTTCACCGAGCCGTATTATACGGACGCCATCGGTTTCCTCGTGAAGAAGGATTCGGGCATCGAGACCATGCAGGACCTCGACGGTAAGACCATCGGCGTCGCCCAGTCGGCCACTACGAAGGATGCCATCATCGAAAAGGCGAAGGAATTGGGCATTTCGGTCAGCTTCTCCGAGTACGCCAGCTATCCGGAAATCAACGCCGCGCTGGCTTCCGGCCGTATTGACGCCTTCAGCGTCGACAAGTCCATCCTCCTCGGCTATATCAACGACACCACGAAGATTCTTGAGGAAGGCTTTAAGCCTCAGGAGTACGGCATCGCAACGAAGTTTGACAACAAAGACCTCGCCGCGTACGTCAACGACTTTGTGGCGGAGATTAAGGCCGACGGCACCATGGACGCCATTCTGGCCAAGTGGGGTCTGAAATAAGCACTTTTCTTTGGTTTGATTCTCTATTCGAAAACGGGCTACAAAGCCCGTTTTCGATGCTCAGGCTAACATCGCTGAGATAACCTCAGGTGCCGCGTTTTTCTGCACATTGGCCGCAGAAAGGTCTGCTTCCGGCGGCGGTGGAGTTCTTTTTGAAAGGAAGAGACGAGATGTTTTCAGCAAACGGACCATTTGCATGGTTCAAATGGGAGGCGCTCTTTTTAGACTGGAAGGTCTTTGTCGGAGGGTTTGGCTACACGATTTTGCTTTCGGTCTTCGCCCTTGTTCTGGCGCTTGTTATCGGCATTATCGTGGGTATCTGTTCAACCTCCCAGACAAAAATCCTGCGGGGAATCATGCGTGTGTTCGTTGAGTTCTTCCAGAATACACCGCTTCTCGTTCAGATATTCGTTTTGTACAACGGTCTGCCGTTTCTCGGCATTGTGCTGTCCGTGACGACAATCGGCATTCTGGCCGTGGGCGTCTATCACGGGGCGTACATCGCCGAAGTGGTGCGTTCAGGCATCAGTTCCATAACGAAGGGCCAGTTTGAAGCGGCGTACTCCCAGGGCTTTACGTACTGGCAGGCCATGAGATACATCGTCCTGCCCCAGGCAAAGCGCGTGATTATGCCGCCGCTGACGATGCAGGCAGTCAACCTCATCAAAAACACGTCCATGATTGCCATCATCTCCGGCGCGGACATCATCTTTACCGCGAAATCCTGGTCGTCTACGAACATGTACTACGCTCCCGCCTTCGTGGTGGCCGGACTGCTCTATTTCATTCTCTGCTTCCCCCTGACCCGGGCGGCAAAGAAGATGGAGCTGAGGGCTCAGGAACAGGCCGCAGGGCATGTAAGGGAACAGGCAGCTTAAGCTGTCCGCTTTGAAAACATCAAACAGCTTAGTATAAGCGGAATAGAGGTTTCTATGGCTCAAATACTGACGGGTAACAATATGCTCTTCATCTTAGAGGGCTTAAAGACCACGCTGTACATCTCCGCGCTGTCCATTGCCCTCAGTCTCGTATTCGGAACGGCGCTGGGGGTCATGCGCAGCCTCACGCGCGGGATCCCGCAGAAACTGGCGGCGGTGTATATCGAGATTGTCCGTAACATCCCGAACCTGCTGTGGATTTTCGTCATCTTCATCGTGTTCCGCCTGAAATCCATTCAGGCCGGCGTCGTGAGCTTCACGATATTCACATCGGCGGCCATGGGCGAAATCGTGCGCGGCGGCCTCAACTCCGTCGGCAAAGGACAATGGGAGGCGGCCCGCTCTCAGGGCTTTAACTTCCTCCAGATTCTCCTCTACGTCGTCCTGCCGCAGGCGCTGCGCAACATGGTGCCGGCGATTGTGTCCCAGTTTGTGACGGTCATTAAAGACACGAGTCTTCTCTGGTCCGTCGTGGCCATTCAGGAGCTCACCGGTAAAGTGACCATCCTCATGGGGCGGTACTATCAGGTGGATCAGGTCTTCATCCTGTACGCAATTTTGGCGGTGATTTACTTCGTGGTGAACTTCGCCATCTCCCAGCTTGCGCGGATGCTCCATAAACGCTGGGCGTACTATTTAAGTTAACGAAACTAAAAGCAGCCGGATAGCCGGCTGCTTTCTTTTTTCTTTGGTAGAACCTCTTATTCTTGCAAGTCGCGTTTCGCCGTGCCATTTCGGTGCGCGCCGCTGTTTTCGAGACATGAAACGGTGCAGAATCCGCCTGTTTCAAATGGGGCATGAGGTATCCCGCCGGAAAACACGCTCTCCGGCACGCATCGGCACGAAGCATAAGGGGTGCAGAGCAAAGTGGCGGCCGTAGCATACCCCCTATGCGAACGTAGCGGCATATCCGCCCTCGCCCATGTGGGCGCAGTGGCATACCCGTCCCCCGCTTACGGGTGCGGTGGTGGCTCGCTCGACCATAGGACGCCTGCAGGAGCGGGGGCAGGCGAGTGGGGGAGAGCGGGCGCGGAGCGGAGCAGGGCGGGAGTGGTCAAAATCGCATGCCACGGCGTAACTGACCGTCCTTGCACACCAGTTACAGCGCCCCATCTCACCGGGTTCGGTGTGCAAGGGTGGGCGGCGTTCAGGAGCGGGCAGGCAGGGGCAGGCGTGGCGAAAGCGGTGCCGGTATTCCCATTCGCTTCGCTTGACCG
>DUPW01000071.1 GCA_012838125.1 Papillibacter sp. | reverse complement strand
GCGCCATCATCTCCCGGCGTTGGCGCGCCTTCTTGGAAAAAGGGGAGCGCACCGCCTCCCAAAGCCAGCCGAGGGTCACTTCAAGAAGGCTTCCGGGCTTTAACCCGAAGGGGTTAAAGTTTGCCCCCACCAGAATGAGTTTCCCCACCCGCTCCGGCCAGCCCAGCGCAAAGAGCAGCGCCGTGTTGCCCCCGTCGGAAAAGCCGAGGATGTCCGCCTTGTGAATACCCAGCTTATCGAAAAGGGCGCGCAGGTCCTCGGCGAAGCGCCGGAGGGTGAAAGGGCCCGTGCCCCGTGGAGAATTGCCATGCCCTCGGGTGTCCACGGCGATGACGCGAAAATGCCGGGCGAAGGCCTCTATCTGTCCGCTGAATATCTCGTGGGACTCGCCGTTGCCGTGAAGGAGCACAAGGGGCGGACCGTCCCCCGATAGTACATAGTGCAGTGCCATAAAAGCCCTCCCTGTTCGTTTAACGCCAGTTTATCAGGCTTTTTCCCGCCCGGCAACATCCCCGCACTAGAGCTTTTTCATGAAGTTGCCCGTCACCTGCACCCCTTCGCTAATGATGATAAAGGCCTGCGGGTCGTACCGTAAGACGGCATGCTTCAGTTGCGCTACCTCGTATTTTGAGAGGATGATATAAAGCACCGTCTGCTCCTGATTCGTATAGGCCCCTCGGGAGGCCCACTTCGTAATCCCCCGCCCCAACTGCTGCATAAATTCCTCCTCAAAGGGGCGCAGGTCTTTATTCGAGATGATTTTCACTTCCACGTTGATGTTCTGGGAGTGGATTTTGTCGATGGTGAAGGAGTCCACCACAGCGACGATAATGGAGTACAGGGCCGTGGCGGCGTCAAAGAGGAGAAAGCACACGGCGTAGAGCACCGCGTTAATGAAAAGTGATACCCGCCCCACGCCGCCGCTGCGGCGTTTTTTCACGAGGTAGAGCCCCAGGATATCCACACCGCCGCTGGAGGCACCCATGATGAGCGTAATGCCCACGCCGCAGCCGGAAACGATGCCCCCAATCAGGCAGGAGGTGAGCCGGTCCCCTTCCATAAAGGGTTCCTTTGGGATGGGTATGAGGGTGAGGAAGAGGGTCATGGCGGCGATGCAGAGCATCGTCTTTATGAAAAAGAGCCTGCCCATGGTCTTCCACGCCAGAAAAAACATCGGGACGTTGATGGCGTAGTAAATGAGGCCTGCCACATCGAAGCTGCCCAAGCGCAGTCCCGCATACTCCACCAATATCGTGCGGATAAGCTGGCAGATTCCCATGAGTCCGCTGCTGTATATGGCGATGGGGACGATAAACAGGTTAATCCCCAGCGCATACAGGAGCGTCCCGAAGAGGGCGCCCCCTGTGCGATAAATCTCCCTTTTATCAAGCCGCTTTCCCTGTTCCAATGCCATACGCCCCTTCCGTGATGGTGCCCGTTTCTTCTCCGTTAGTATGAGAAAATCCGCGCCTGTCATTCTCATTCGTCGCTACTCCCGCTTTTTCGCCCCAATCATAAAAAACAGAGCCTGCCCGATTTGCCACCGGCGAAGTTTGTGGTATAATGGGCTAAAATTTTAAAATGCGCCCCTTTGCGCGCAAACCCGTAAGGAGCTTACACATGACCCACCCTTATGACAGCATGTTGCTTATCTCAGATATTGACGGAACTTTCATCACCGAACAGGGCTATCTCCCCGAGCGAAACCTTCAAGCCGCCCGGGATTTTATGGACCGGGGCGGCCGCTTTGCCTTTGCAACGGGTCGCTCCGTTGTGGGGACGGCGCCCTATGCCGATAAAGCCGCCGTGAATACCCCCTGCATCGTGTGCAACGGCGGTGGCATCTATGACTTTGCAGAGCAAAAAATGCTCTGGAGCCGCCCCATGCCGGCCCATTACGGCGAGGTTATCGACCTGATACGGGTGCGTTTTCCCGATGTGGGCATTGAAATCTACGCCGGCAGCGCCGTCTACTACGCCAACAAAAACGCCTTTACCACAGAGCATACCACCCGTCAGGGCATTGTGGCGGAGGACTGCCCCGGAGGCGTCTACCCAAAACAGGCAAACAAAATCCTCTTCTGCGCAGACCGGCCGCGCCTTCTGGAGGTCTCCGCCTTCGTGGACACGCTGGAAAACGGCGGATGGGAGCCCGTCTTCTCCAGTCCCTTTTTTTACGAGCTTCTGCCCCAGGGGATTTCAAAGGGGGCGGCCATCGACGTCCTTGCAGATATGTTGGGCATCGCTACGGATAACGTCGCCTGCATCGGCGACTATTATAACGACCTTGAAATGCTCATGACCTGCCCCATCAGCGCCGCACCAGCGGAGGCGCCGGAGGAGATACGCCGAGTGGCGAAGATTACCGTGGGCCCCTGCGAAAGCGGCGCCGTGGCGGATCTCATCGCGTACTTAGAGCGAAAACGCGCCCGGCACATCGGATAAAGAAAAGGAGCCATGAACGATCGTTCATGGCTCCTTTTGTCATCCACTTGCTATCGCCGCGTGTTACCACCCGTTTTCGTGGATATCCAAGGTGGCCCGGGCGTTGAGGGTCATGTCGGCCCGGACACCGGCGAGATATTCGTAATAAGCCTGACAGCCAATCATGGCGGCGTTGTCCCCGCAGAGGGAAAGGGGCGGCAGGTAGAGGGTTTTCCCCGCCTGCTCCGCCGCCCGGACAAGGTCGGCGCGGATTCTTGAGTTAGCCGCCACGCCGCCGGCCACGGCGATTTTATCGTACCCCAGCTCCTGGGCAGCGGCCATGATGCGGGGCACCAGCGTGTCGCTCACCGCTGCGGTAAAAGAGGCGGCGAGGGACTTCAGGTCCAGCTCCTCGTCCCGCTGCTGGGCGTTGTGGACAATGTTGACCACGGCTGTTTTAAGGCCCGAGAAGGACGTATCGTAGGGGTGCCCTTCGATTTTCGCCCGAGGGAGGGGAAAAGCCGTATCGTCCCCGCCCTGTGCCAGGTCGTCGAGGGGTTTACCCCCCGGGTAGGGCAGGCCGAGGACCCGGGCAATTTTGTCAAAGCATTCGCCGGCGGCATCGTCCCGTGTTGTGCCGAGAAGGCGAATATCGGTGTAACTGCGCACGTCGGCGATGAGGCTGTTGCCGCCGGAGACAATCATGGCGGCAAAGGGCGGCTCCAGCTCAGGGTAGGCGATATAATTGGCGGCAATGTGCCCGCGGATATGGTGTACGGGGATGAGGGGCACGTCAAGGGCCATGGCAAGCCCTTTTGCGAAATTCACCCCCACCAACAGAGCACCGATGAGCCCCGGCGCATAGGTGACGGCCACGGCGTCAATATCCTTTTTCCCAATACCGGCTTTGTCAATCGCCATCTGCGCAAGAGCCCCGATGGTGGCCACGTGGTTGCGGGAGGCTAATTCCGGCACGACGCCGCCGTAGAGGGCGTGCATATCCGCCTGAGAGCGGACCACGTCCGCCAGAACGCGCCGCCCATCTTCCGTGATGGCGACGGCCGTTTCGTCGCAGGATGTTTCAATGGCTAATATCAGCATGGTGTTTCCTCTTTTCCTCGGGGCGCACGATAGGCCATAATCACCGCATCTTCCTGCGGGTCTTCGTAGTATCTTTTGCGAAGGCCTTCCTGCGTAAAGCCAAATCGGCTGTAAAGGGCCCGTGCAGGGGCGTTCCCCTCCCGCACCTCGAGCCAAATCGTCCCGGCGCCCCGCCGAGCACATAAATCTATCCCATTGGCAAGAAGCCCGAGGGCGATGCCCCGCCCGCGCCATTCGGGCAGCACGGCGATGCGGTGCAGCTCCCCTTCGTCCCCTAAACAGCGCAGGAGGACGTAGCCCACAAGGCGCTCTTCCTCCCTTGCCGCGAGAAAAACGGCGTCCGGATGGGTCTTTTCGTGTTCCAGCGCCGATTGCGAATAGGGCGGCGAAAAGAACCTGCGTTCCATTTCGCAAATCGCCGCAATATCTTCCTGATTGACGGGTGCGATTAATATCATTTGGCCGACGCCCACGTCTTTCCGATGTGCGCCTCCGCCAGAAGCGGCACACTCAAATCCGCCGCCCTCTCCATCTCCTCCACCAGAAGGGCTTTCACCGCCTCGGCCTCAGCTTCCGGCGCCTCCACGATGAGTTCGTCGTGCACCTGAAGGATGAGCCGCGCGGCGTATCCTTCCGCCATCAGGCGGCTTGAAACGCGCACCATGGCGATTTTAATGATGTCCGCCGCGGTGCCCTGAATGGGGGTGTTGAGGGCCGCACGCTCCCCGAAGGAGCGGATGCTGTGGTTGCTGGATTTCAGTTCCGGCAGCGTCCGGCGCCGTCCGAACAGGGTGACGACGTACCCGTCCCGCTTCGCCTGCTGGACGATTTCCTTCATGTAGGCCCGGACGCCGCTGTATTTATTGAAATAGCTCTCCATGTACGCCTTCGCCTCCGCCACGGTCACGCCGATATCGTGGCTGAGGGAAAAGGGCGAGATACCGTAGACAATTCCGAAGTTGACGGCCTTCGCCCGGGACCGCATGATGGGCGTGACCTCCTCCAGCGGCACGCCGAACACCTGCGAGGCGGTGACGGCGTGGATATCCTCTCCCCGCAGGAAAGCCTCCTGCATGCGTGTGTCGCCTGCGATGTGGGCCAGAAGCCGCAGCTCAATCTGGGAGTAGTCGGCGTCGATGAGCACCCAGCCCTCCTGCGCCACGAACATCTCCCGCAGGGCACTGCCCAGCTCCCTGCGTACAGGGATGTTCTGCAGGTTCGGGTCGGTGGAGGACAAGCGCCCCGTGGCCGTCACAGTAATATGAAAGCGCGTTCGAATACGCCCGTCTGCGTCGATGACTTTGACGAGCCCGTCAGCGTATGTGGATTTGAGCTTCGTCAGTTCCCTGTAACTGAGGATGTGTTCAATAATCGGGTGTTTGCTCTTCAGGGATTTAAGAACTTCCGCGTTCGTGGAATAGCCTGTTTTCGTCTTCTTCGGCGCAGGGAGAAGGAGATTGTCAAAGAGCACCGTGCCCAGCTGTTTCGGGGAGTTGATGTTAAACTCCTCGCCGGCTAAGTCGTATATTTCCCGCTCCAGCTCCGCGATTTTCCCTGAGAGCATGGCCCCAAAGTCCTCAAGGGCCTGCTTGTCCACGAGGAATCCATCCCGCTCCATCTGCGCGAGGACGGCACAGACGGGAAGCTCAATCTCCTCAAGGAGCCGGCGCATGCCTGCTTCGTCGATGGCCGCGCCGAGCCGTTTTGTCAAATCAAATATCGCTTCCGCTTCGGCGGCAAGGCGCTTTTCCGTCTCGTCGCCAAAGAGGCCTATTTGCCCGTTTTCTCCCCCGCTCACCTGAAGCCTTCCGGTGCCGTACCGCTCGTCCAGCTTCTCCAGGGCGTAGCCGCTGTCCGTGGGGGAAAGTAAGTACGCCGCCAGCGCCGTGTCAAACCGCCAGCCGGAGGATTTGACTTTCTGTTCAAGGAGCATTCGCTGGGTGTCTTTAATGTCATGTCCTGTTTTCGGAACGCTCTCGCCAAACACCGCCCCCAGCACTCCGTCGTAATCCGGCGTGTCTGCGCGCGTGATGAGATACACCGTCTCCCCTCCCGGGAACACGGCAAGCATGTCAAGCTCTGGGTCCCATGAGACAGCCACAAGTTCTGCACCCCGGGCCATATCCAGCATCTGCTGCACCGTCTCCGCATCACAAACGCGGCATACTTCCGCCTGAGACGCCGGCTCTTCCGGCAGAAGCATTTCGCTGGTCTCCGGCGCCTTCAGCCCCAGCCGCTCAATCAGCCGCGTAAACTCCAGCCTTTGAAAAAGCTCGTAGAGCCGCTCCTCGTCGTAAGGCTGCCGGATGGCGTCCTTCGGGTGAAACACGATGGGGGCACAGCACTGAATCTGCGCCAGCTGATAGGACATTTCCGCCGCTTCACGCCCGGCAATGAGCCTTTTGCGGACGCTGTCTCTGATTTCCGGGCTGTCTATCTGCTCATAGAGGGCCTGCACGGACCCAAACTGCCGAATCAGCGCCAGCGCCGTCTTCTCCCCCACGCCGGCAACGCCGGGGATATTGTCGGAGGAGTCACCCATGAGGGCTTTCATATCCACCATGGCTTTCGGCGGAAAGCCGTACTCATCAACAAAAGCCGCAGCGGTGTAGTTTATCGTCTCCGTCTTGCCCATCCGGGTTTTGACGTATAAAACCCGTGTCGTATCCGTGATGAGCTGGAGACTGTCCCGGTCGCCGGTGACGATGACGCACTCCCAGTTCTCCCGCTGGCACGCTTCCGAAATGGTGCCGATGAGGTCGTCCGCCTCCCAGCCCTCGCATTCGTAGCGGGGGATGGCCATGGCGTCCAGCACTTCTTTTAAAATAGGTAGCTGGGCGGCCAGCTCGTCCGGCATGCCGGTGCGGTGGGCCTTGTACCCTTCAAACTGTTCGTGGCGGAACGTGGGCCCCTTGAGGTCAAAGGTGACGCACAGAGCGTCCGGCGATTCCTCGCCCACGAGTTTTAGCAGGATGTTTATAAACCCGTACACGGCGTTCGTGGGGGTGCCGTCCCGCGTGGTGAGCATACGGATGCCGTAAAAAGCGCGGTTAACGATGCTGTTTCCGTCAAGCACCATAAGTTTCATTCCGCCACCTCCTTTTTTCGTCGTGATGACTCTTAAGCCCTCTTCCAGCGGACGCCCTGGGGCGTGTCTTCAAGGACGATACCCATCTCCTTGAGCGTATCCCGGATGCGGTCTGCCTCCGCCCAGTTTTTCTCCTTGCGGGCCGCCTGACGCGCCGCAATGAGCGCCTCCACTTCCTCCGCCAGCTTTGCGTCCTCGTCCCCTTCGCCGTAGAGAAGGCCTAAAACGCCTGTGAGTTCGTCAAAAACAGCAAGGTATGTTTCCGCTTGGCGGCGCGTCATGGTACCGGAGGAGACGAGGGTATTCGCCTCCCGCACCAGCTCGAAAATCACGGAGATGGCGTCGGCGGTGTTGAAGTCGTCGTCCATCGCCTCGATGTAGCGGGCACGGTAGACGGCGAGTTTCTCCTCCAGCCCCGCCTCATCGCGGTCGCCTTCCTGCCCGTTTTCTGTCACGAACAGAAGGCTCTTTCTCGCCTGTTTCAGCCGCTCAAGGGCGTTTTTCGCGTGGGTGAGCACCTCGCCGGAGTAGTTTAAGGGGCTTCTGTAGTGGCTCATGAGCATGAACATGCGGATGTTTTCATACCCGTAGGCCGCCGCGGCGTCCCGCACAGTGAAGAAATTGCCCAGAGATTTGGACATTTTCTTGTTGTCCACGTTGATATACCCGTTGTGGAGCCAGTAGCGGACGAAGGGCGCGCCATTTGCCCCCTCTGACTGGGCGATTTCGTTCTCGTGGTGGGGGAATGTGAGGTCCTGCCCGCCGCAGTGGATGTCAATCGTCTTACCAAGGTAGCGATTGCTCATGGCGGAGCACTCGATGTGCCAGCCCGGGCGCCCCTCTCCCCAGGGTGAGGGCCAGGCGGGCTCGTCGGGCTTTGCCTTTTTCCACAGGGCAAAGTCCATTGGGTTTTCCTTGATTTCGCTCACATCCACCCGGGCGCCGGCCTGCAGGTCGTCCAGCGACTGGTGGGAGAGCTTGCCGTACCCGTCGTACTTTTCCGTGCGAAAGTACACGTCGCCCTTTGACTCGTATGCAAGGCCCTTGTCCATGAGGGTCTGGATAATCTCGATAATCTGCTGGATGTTCTCCGTGGCCCGGGGATGCACCGTCGCTTCCCGAACGCCGAGTCCCTTTGCGTCCACGAAATACTCCTCGATATATTTTTCCGCCAGCTCGTGGCTTGAAATCCCCAGTTCATTGGCCCGCCGGATGATTTTATCGTCAATGTCCGTAAAGTTCTGGACGAAGGTGACGTCATAGCCCCGGTACTCAAAGTAACGGCGCAGGGCGTCGAACACGATGATGGGGCGGGCGTTGCCGATGTGGATATAGTCATACACCGTGGGCCCGCAGGCATACATGCTGACTTTGCCTTCCACCAGAGGGACAAATTCTTCCTTCTGCATTGTTAGCGAATTATACAGTTTCATACTCTACCGCCTTATTCTCTAAACTTTACTGCGCTTTGCGCCTTGCGCCTACTAATCCTGCTCCGTTTTGAAAGCGCCCTTCTCGTCCTCTCCCTTCGCCGCGGCGGGCGCGCCTTCCTGCCCGTCAAGCCGTGCGTAGATGGTGGGGTCGTGGCAAACAATCTGGCGCTCGAGCATCTGCATCTGGGCCGTAATGGCGGACAGTTCCACAGCAATGGGGTCGGTGACGCTGACGTGGTCAATGCTCTCCACGAAGTTGACGCGCTTGTCGGCGATGCGGACGATGCGCGCCGGGACGCCCACGGCGGTGGAATCCGGCGGCACTTCCTTGAGGACCACGGCATTTGCCGCGATGCGGGCGTTATCGCCCACCTTAAATGGGCCGAGGACCTTTGCCCCCGCGCCCACCATGACGTTGTTGCCGATGGTGGGGTGGCGTTTGCCCTTATCTTTGCCTGTTCCGCCCAGGGTCACCCCCTGATAGAGAAGGACATCGTCGCCAATTTCCGTCGTCTCGCCGATGACGATGCCCATGCCGTGGTCAATCACGAGCCGGCGGCCGATTTTTGCGCCTGGGTGAATTTCAATTCCCGTCCACAGGCGCGACCATTGGGACACGCACCGCGCCAGAAAACGAAGCTTCTTATTATAGAGCCAGTGGGCGATGCGGTGATACACAATGGCATGAAATCCGGGGTAAAGAAGGATAATCTCAAGGCTGCTCCGGGCAGCCGGGTCCCGCGCCTTAAACGCGTTGATAGTCTCTCTTAAACGCTTTAGCATCGTCGGCATCACCTCGATATAAGTCTTAGACAAAACCGCCGCCGATTATGAGAATAAAAAAGAAAACCGCCTCCTGCGCACAAGAGGCGGCACTCATGCCGCGGTTCCACTCTTTTCACGCAAGCCTTCATTGGATTGCGCCTTTACCGGCTTTAACGCAGCCATACGGAGGCCATTACGCCCCGCGCTCCCGGGCGCACTTCCGAGCCGTTTCCCGAGGGCAGCTTGCAGCCGATGGCCGCCCCTCTCTGCCGGAAAATGAGGTTCGTACTCTTCCCGTTCATAGCACCGATAGTTTAGCATAGCTGCTAAATTGTGTCAAGACGAGAGGGGGCGTAGTGGGCGGCGG